>NZ_VYKE01000046.1:0-42162 GCF_032424515.1 Pseudomonas sp. JV245A | reverse complement strand
CAGCGCCGCGACCTGCCCGCTGCCACCCAGGCTCGCGCCACTGTTGACCGTGACCGCGGATGCCAGGCTGCCATTGACCACCAGCAGCCCGCCATCGACCGTGGTCGGCCCGCGATAGCTACTGTCACCGCTGAGCAACAGCCAGCCGGCCCCGGACTTGACCAGGCTGCCCTGGTACAGGCGCTGCGCGGCCGCCGCATCCCGGGCCATGCCGACCGCGTAGTCGGTCAGTTCCTGCTGGCTGGCCTGGGCCCCCGGGCCCTGCTCCCAGCCACGATCCTTGAGAGTCTGTTGCCAGGCCTGGTGCTCGGCGGCATCCTCCACCTGGCGCTGGGCCAGGGCCTGGTCGGAGATGCCGTTGCTCCACACATCGCCCTGCCCGGCCTCCAGGTTGACCTTGAATTCCCCCAGCAACTGCCCGGGCCCGTGCAATGCCCGGCCCAGGTCCGGCACGCCCCAGCCCACCAGGCTGCCAGGGGCCTGGGTCAGCGAGCCATCGAGCTGGCGGGCGGTGGTCAGCAGCACCTGCAGGGCCTGCTGGTTGTCCAGATAGGGGTAGCGCTCCATCACCAGGGCCAGGGCCCCGGTGGCATGGGGCGCGGCCATCGAAGTGCCGTTGTAGGTGGCGTAGCCGCCCCCGGGCACAGTGCTGGTGATGGCCGCGCCGGGCGTGGCCAGGCACCAGTACTTGGCGATCCCGCACTGGTTGTATTTCTGCTGGTTGTTCTTGTCCAGGCCCGAGACCGCCAGCCAGTGCCCTTCCAGCTCCGGCTGAAAATACGGCAGTGCCGATCGCACGCTGGCATTGGCATAGCCGCTGTTGCCGGCGCTGAAGACGTTGATCACCCCCTGGCGCGAGACCTGCGCCGCCGCGTCGAGCCAGGTGTCCTGGCCGAAGTGCTGGGCATAGGCGGCGTGCAGGCCCTGGAGGGTCTGGTAGCTGACGTCCTTGGGCTGGCTGCCCCAGCTGTTGTTGATGACCCGCACCCCGGCGTCGGCCAGGGCACCGTACACCGCCTGGAAATAGCGCGGGTCGGGGCCCGGGCCGAAGAGCATGCTGTCATTGCCGTTGGTGTTGCCGACGTAGACCTGGGCATTGAAGGCCACCCCGTGCATGCCATTGCCGTCGCGGGCGGCGCCCATGGTGCCGGTGACGTGAGTGCCGTGGGTGTCGTTGTTGGCGTTGAGCACCCCGGAGACCTGGAACCCGCTGCCGTCCTGGTAGCTGCCGCTGGCGATCACCGGGTGAAAGCGCAGGGACGAGGCTTCGGCATGGGCCGCATCGAAGCCCGAATCCAGGGCACCGATCTTGACCCCGCTACCGGTAAGGCCGGCGGCGTAGGCCTGGTTCGCCTGCATCCGGTCCAGGCCCCAGTCCTGCAGGTATTCGGCGGAGCGCCAGCTGGCGGCATCACCGGGGCGACCGGTTTCCTGGTAGGCCGCCTGGGCCCCAACCGGCAGGTTCACGGCAAACGCCAGGAACACCCCGGCCGCCAGCACATTGAGCTGATGAACATTCACATCCATGTTGATGACTTCTCTTGTTGTTCTGGGATCGACTTTCCGTAACCGATCAGCAACCACGGCTTACTTCATGGGACTGGCTCCTTGAGGGGTCGCGCCCCACGCCCAGGGGCGCCTGCTGCGGGCAAAGCTGTCGCCGCCGCAGCCCTTTTCAGGGGGCTGCGGGGCCTCTAGCGCTGGATATCGGTGAGGGTCAGGCGAAGACCAGGCCCGAGCCCGAAAGGCTGTCCATGCCGACCCCCACCAGGGTCACCGAGAACTCGCCGACACTGAGCAGGGTGTCGTTGCCGTTCTGCGACAAATGCTGGCTGTAGTCGTAATGGGCGTCGACCCCGGGCACGCCCATGAACACCAGCTTGTCGGTGTTCTGGTAGCCGTGGATCAGGTCGAAGCCGAAGTTGCCGCTGAACAGGAAGGTATTGCCCCCGCCACCGCTGGAGTGCATGACGTCGTTGCCGGTGCCGCCGACGAAGGTCACGTTGGCCTTGTCGCTGCTCAGCAGGTCATCGCCGCCATGGCCGAACAGCCAGTCGCCATCGACGCTGGCTACCAGCGCATTGCCGTAGGCATCGCCGTTGAGGGAATGGTTGTAGGCGGTCCACTGGTTGCCGTTCTGCAAGCCGTCGGCGGTGACGCTGTGGCTCACGTCCTTGCCGAACAGTTGCCACCAGCTTCCGGTCTCGTGGCTGACCAGGGCGCCGACGTCCCGGGTCATGCTGATGCCGCCGTAGGCATCACGGATATACAGGGTGCCGTCGCCGTCATTGGCGATGGAAAAGTTCTTCAGCGGCTGTTGCAGTTCCAGCACGTTATGGCCCTGCCCGCCATGGATGATGTTGTAGCCGCCGTCATCGCGGAAGCGATCATCGCCGGCCCCGCCATCCAGGTAGTCGTTGCCCTTGCCGCCGTGCAGCAGGTCGTTGCTCTGGGTGCCGATGATGAAGGTGCTGCCGGTGTGTTTTTCCGCGTACAGGTTGAGGTCCTTGACCCAGACCTGATCGCGCTTGCCCTCGGACAGGTTGGAAATAACCACGGTGGAGTCGCGGCTGGTCAGGTCATAGAAATCCGAGTTGATCAGGCGGTTGAGGCCGCCGGCGTAGTCCACCGCATTATGGGCCGACCAGGACTGCGGATTGAGGATGCTCTGGGGAATCAACTTGCCCAGGAACGATGAATAGTGATCGGTGAAGCTGACGATGTTGTTGGTCGCCGATTCCTGGGGCTTGTCGTGGGTGCCCAGGGACGAGGCGTTGAAATGAGTGCCGTCCAGGGCGCGGAACACCGGGTCGTTTTCATAACCGATGTTCAGCACCTGCGAGCTGTTGGCGCTCTGGGTCGGCGAAGCGAAGGCCACGTAGCTGGCGTCCTGGTAGAAGCCGCCCCAGTGATCGCTGCTCATGGCCGCCAGGCTGTTGACCCCAAGGCCGCCCAGGCTGTGGCCGGTGACCAGCACATCGCTGCCGCTCAAGCCCTGGGCCGCAGCAAAGGCCGCCACCTTGCCCAGCAGGTTGTCGAAGGCCAGGCGGCTGTAGTTGTCGGCAAAGCCCGACACAAAGGCCGCCTGCAAGTCGTTGATACCGTCCTTGAGGCTGTCGGTGCCGCGAAAGCTGATGCCGATGGACAGCAGTTGCCCGGCCGCGTCGTATTTGCCCAGCACCTCGACCTGGGCGTCGCTGACAATCGCCTGCTCGCCGGAAATCGTACCCTGGGCGCTGACGTTGCCCTGGTAGCCCAGCTGGCTGGCGCTGATGGGGCGCCAGGCGGTGCCCGGCAGCGCCTCGCCGGTGGGTGTGGAGGCGTACAGCGCCAGAGTAATGGCTTCGCTGTAGAGGGCCTTGCCGTCACCGCCAAGGGCGGTCTTGTAATCGAAGATACTCATGCTCATTCCTCTTTTTTTATTGTCCCTGAGCCTGCGGTCGGCAAGGCCTCCTAAGGCTGCGCGCGCTGGCCGAAAGCCTCGTCGACCCTGGCCAGATCCTCTTCCCGCAGAGTGCCTGCGTAGTAGTGCAGCTTGGTCCAGGCCATCAAGTAGTCATAGCGCGCCTGGGCCAGGTCGCGGCGGGTGGTGTAGAGCTGCTGTTCGGCGTTCAGTGCATCGAGGTTGACCCGTTCGCCCCCCAGGATGCTCTGCTTGGTCGAGACCACCAGGGCCTCGGCCGAAGTCAGGGCTTTCTGGTAGGCCCGCAACTTGCTCACCCCCGATAGACAGGCACTGAATTGGCGTCGGAGTTCAATCAGGGTTTCCCGGGTCTTGCCGTCCAGTTCGTACTCGGCCTGTTCCATGGAGCGGCTGGCCTGGCGGGTCGAGGCCGAGACCCCGCCCCCGGCATACAACGGCACGCTGACTTCGATACCGATGGTGTTGGTGTCGTAGCGCTGGTTGTAGGTGTTGCCGCTTTCCGATTCGTTCTGGCGCAGGGTGGCGTAGGCGCTGAGCTTGGGCAGGTGCCCGGCGCGGTTGCGTTCCACCTCGTAGCGCGCGACCTCGACCCGCTGGCGCTGGGAAGCCAGCACCGGGTTGTTGCTCAGGGCCATCTCGTGCCAGGTGTCGTAGTTGGCCGGGGTCAGGGAGAAGGACTGGAAGTCTTCCTGCAAGGGGTCCAGATCCCGCACATCGAGGTTCGGCTCGCCGGTCAGGGCCGCCAGCTCGCGCAAGGCCGCGTCCTGCTCGTCCCGGGCTTCGATCTCTTCGGCGGTGGCCAATTCGTAGCGCGACTCGGCTTCGAGGATGTCGGTGCGGGTGCCCTCGCCCTGCTGGAACATGTGCCGGTTCTGCTGGAACTGCTGCTCGAAGGCCTTTTTCTTGGCCAGGGCGATGTCGATCTGGTCCTGGGCGAACAGCGCCTTGGTGTAGTAGCTCAGCACCCGCACCAGCAACTCCTGGCTCTTGCCGCGAAAGTTCTCGTCGGCAAACAGCGCCTGGGCCACGCCCTTGCGGTAATTGGCGTAGGCCTCGTAGTCGATCAGCGGCTGCTGCAGGGTCAGGGACGAACCGTAGCTGTCGTAGTTGCGTTTTTCGGTAATGGTGCCGCGCACCGTATCCAGGTAGCTGACCTTGGAGTTGTTATGGCCCTTGTTGTAGCTGTAGCCGACCTTGGGCAGCAGCCCGGCACGGCCGATGGCGCGGTTTTCAAGGCCGGCGTCGCGTTCCTTGATGGCGCCGAGGAACACCGGGTCGTTGCGCAGGGCCTGTTCGTAGATCTGGAACGGGCCCACCGCCTGGGCCGTCTGGCAGGCCAACAGCGCCAGAGCCGCCGCGAGAATGGAAAGCTTACTCATACGACGCGACATCCTTATTCTTCGGTCAGTGCAGAACCTGCCCGGTCGAGCAGTGGCTTGAACAGGTAATTGAGCAGGGAACGCTCGCCAGTGCGCACGAACATTTCCGCCGGCATGCCGGGCTTGATCACTAGGCCGTTGAGCTTCTCCATGGCCTGGTCGCTGACACTGCTGCGCAGCACGTAGTAGGGCATGCCGGTTTTCTCGTCGAGCATCTGGTCGGCGGAAATCAGGCTGACTTCGCCCGGCACGCGTGGCGTGCGGCTCTGGTTGAAGGCGGTGAACAGGATGTCCACCGGCAAGTGGGTGCCGACCTTGTCCACCAGGTTCACCGGCAGCCGCCCTTCCACCTCCAGGTGAGTGCCCTGGGGCACGATTTCCAGCAGGGTCTCGCCCTGGCGCACCACCGCGCCCTCGGTGTGCACCCCGAGGTTGACCGCGATGCCGTCGGCGGTGGCGATGATCTCGCTGTGCTGCAGGTCGAAACCGGCAGAGGTCAGTTGCTGCTCCAGGGTCTGGGTCTTGAGCTGGGCTTCGGCCAACTGGCTGCGCACCTCTTTCTGGTACTCCTCGCTGTGCTGTTGCAGCTTGAGCCGGGATTCGAGGATGCCCTGCTCCACTCGCCCGCTTTCCCCGGTGTTCTGCGCCAGTTCCTGCTGCACCTGGGACAGTTGGCGCTGATATTCCAGCAGGCGATTGCGCGGGATGTAGCCGTTGTCCGCCAAAGGTTGCAGGTTGCTCAGTTGCTGGCGCAGGGATTCGGCCTGGCTACCGAGGTCGGTGCGGGCCCGGCGCATGCCGGCCAGTTGCGCGGTGGCGCCTTCGATATTGGCACGGATGCCCGCCTGCTCCCGGGAGAATGCCTCGCGCCGGCTGCTGAACAACTGGCGCTGGCCCTCCAGCACCAGGGCCAGGCGCGGATCGTCGCTGTCGCTCAGGGGCGCGGGGAAATCCACCTGCTTGAGGTTGTCGCGCTCGCTGCGCCAGCGCGCCAGGCTGGCCATGGCCATGCGGTACTGGGCTTGCAGCGATTGCACGTCCGCCGCCACCTGGGTCTGGTCCAAGCGAAACAGCGGCTGGCCCTGCTTCACGCTTTCGCCCTCGCGCACCAGGATCCGGCTGACCACCCCGCTGCTCATGGACTGCACCGCCTTGCGCTTGCCGGACACCACCACCGTGCCTTGCACCGGAATGCCCTGGTCCAGGGGCGCCAGCGCCGCCCAGACGAAGAAACTGCCCGCCCCCA
Organism: Pseudomonas sp. JV245A; assembly: GCF_032424515.1. Taxonomy (NCBI): domain Bacteria; kingdom Pseudomonadati; phylum Pseudomonadota; class Gammaproteobacteria; order Pseudomonadales; family Pseudomonadaceae; genus Pseudomonas; species Pseudomonas sp. JV245A. Next base: position 36,113 of record NZ_VYKE01000046.1, on the reverse strand, counting down.
CCAGGGCCAGGATCCAGCCCATGCGGGCGAAAAAGCCCGCGTCACGCTCGACCCGTTCCGGCGCGTAACCCTCTTCGATCATCATGTTGCTGTCCTTGCTCATGCGCCTGAATTCCGTGTCGGAGCCTGGTATTGCCGGCTCATGCTGAGGCCGCCGGGCGCCGCTGCAACGGGCTTGGGCGCCTCCTGGGCCTGGGCTTGCTGGCCGCCGGCCAGGGCCTTGAGCACTTCCTGGCTCGGGCCGAAGGCCTGCAAGCGGCCTTCGTTGAGTACCAGCAGTTTGTCGGCCAGGGCCAGCACCGAGGAACGGTGGGTCACCAGCACCACGCTGGTGCCCCGGGCCTTGAGCTGGGCAATGGCCGCCGCCAGGGCACTTTCGCCCACGGTATCGAGGTTGGAATTGGGTTCGTCCAGCACCACCAGGCTCGGGCTGCCATACAGCGCCCGGGCCAGGGCCACCCGCTGCTTCTGGCCACCGGACAGGCCGCTGCCGTCATCGCCGAGCACGGTGTCGTAGCCCTGGGGCAGGCGCAGGATCAGCTCATGCACCCCGGCCATCTGCGCGGCCTGGACCACCTGCTCCGGGTCGGCCTGGCGAAAGCGTGCGATGTTCTCGGCGATGCTGCCGGTAAACAGCTCGATATCCTGGGGCAGATAGCCGATGTAGGGCCCCAGTTCGTCGCGGTTCCAGCGATGGATATCGGCCCCGTCCAGGCGCACGGTACCGCCCAGGGTCGGCCATACGCCCACCAGTACCCGGGCCAGGGTCGACTTGCCGGAACCGGAAGCCCCCAGCACGCCAAGCACTTCGCCGGCATTGATGCTGAAGTTCAACTGTTGCAGGGTCGCCATCCGCCGTCCGGGTGGGCCGGCGCTGACCTGCTCGAAGCTCACCTGGCCCTTGGGCGCCGGCAAGGACATCGCCGTATCGCTGGGCGGGAACTCGCGCAGCAGTGCATCCAGGCGGCCGTAGGCCAGCTTGGCCGAACTCCATTGTTTCCACACCGCGATCAACTGGTCGATGGGGCTCAGCACCCGGCCCATGAGGATCGAACCGGCAATCATCATCCCGGCGGTCATGTCGCCCTTGATCACCAGCAAGGCACCCAGGCCCAGCACCAGGGATTGCAGGCACAGACGCAAGGTCTTGCTCAGGGAGCTGATCACCGAGCCGGTATCGCTGGCCTGGTTCTGCAGGCCGAGAAAGCGCGAGTGCACGGCGAACCAGCGTTTGCGCAAGGCGCCGAGCATGCCCATGGCCTGGATGGTTTCGGCGTTGTGCAGGTGGCTGGTGGCCAGCTGGGTGGAACGCTGCGAAAAACCGCTGGCCTCGGCCAGGTCCTTCTTGGTCATCGCTTCGTTGAGGTACGCCAGGGCAATCAGCAACAACGCGCCTACAGTGGCGAACACTCCGAGCCAGACGTTGAAGGCGTAGATCACCAGCAGGTAGATGGGGAACCAGGGTGCATCGAAGAAGGCGAACAGTGCCGGCCCGGTGAGGAACTGGCGAATATGGGTCAAATCTCCCAGGGACTGCCCCGCATGACCCTCGCCCCGGGACAGGTTGCGCTCGAACGCGGCCTGGTAGACCCGCAGGTTGAAGCGGCGCTCCAGCTGGCTGCCGATGCGGATCACGATAAAGCTGCGCAGCACTTCCAGAAGACCGATAAAGACGAAGAAGCCCACCACCATCAACGACAGCATCACCAGGGTGGTTTCATTCTGCGACGACAGTACCCGGTCGTAGACCTGCAACATATAGATGGAAGGCACCAGCATCAGCACGTTAATCAACGCAGTGAAACAACCGACACTGATGAGGATGCCCTTATATTCGCCCAGTGCCTTGAACAGTGGTGCAGGATGATTGTTCTTCACCATTTCTAACATTTTCCCTGAGCTGTTAATCCGCGCCCGCTAGCGTGGAACCAATGTAGCCTACAACTAACAACCCGCACTACTTAGTTGCTGAATCCTGCGGACACGAATAATTCGGACAGCTGTATCCAACAGCAGCCCGAACATGTTCCTGCCGGCCAAGAGAGTGGCGATATAATGGCCGTCGTTTATTAGACGAACACACTCATCGCTTAATTAGCGGCGCGTTGTAACACAATCAGACCGTCGGCTTTCAGGCGGGCTTCGTAGAGGCCCTCTTTCTGGCGACTGAAGAAAATGATTTTCGAGCCTTCGCGGCCGGTAATGGCAATGCCATCGGGCTCCGGGAACCAGCCCACCGCGGCTTCCCCGAGCCATTTCGACAGGCAGTCGGCGCCGTCGCCCAGGGCGGCGTTGTGCAACAGGTCCAGGGTGCAACCTTCAGCGGGTGCGGCTGCCTGTTGCAGCTGCCAGTGTCCAACCAGTTCCGAGGGGTCCGCCAAGCGCAGGCTGCTTGCCATGGTGATTGCTCCATAAAAGATCATCAGTGTCGCCAGCAGCCATCGGGCCGCCCGGCAACAGGAAATATGCAGGGTCATAGGGTGCTCCGTTCGCCCGGTAGACTCGCTCAGGCCAGGGCCCAAAGCAAGAACGCAGAGCCGCTCGACTGCGCGGCCCTGTGCTCATTTCACTCAGGCGACGATGTCGCTGACCGCTGCCTGGCCCACGGTGCTGACCAGGAAGTCCGCCACGCCATGCCCGGAGAAGTCCACGGACAAGGTGCTCACACCCCCGGAGGTGGTGAGGATCGCGTCACCCGCCGCGCCGGTGAAGGCGTTGACGAAGTGCAGGCCGGCGCCCTTGGTGATCCCGGTCAGATCGATCTTGTCCAGGCCGCTGACAAAATCCATGATCTGGTCGGCCGCACCCGGCTTGGAGTCGGTGCTGGCGGCGAACACGAAGGTGTCCGAGCCCGAGCCGCCCCACAGCTGATCTGCACCGCCGGCGCCGTAGATGATGTCGTTGCCGGCACCACCCTTGAGCACGTTGGCGGCGTTGTTGCCGATCAACAGGTCGTTGCCCGAACCGCCGATGGCGTTCTCCACGGTCACGCCCTGAGCGATGGAAACGTTACCCACCATGCCGCCAACGTCGGAGAACGAGGCTTCATTGAGGTTGATCTTCTGGTTCTGGGTGAAACCGGAGAAATCCAGGGTATCGTTGCCGCCACCGTCCCACACCGAGAACACCAGCTTGTCGGAAGACGAGCTGGCGCTGTAGAAATCACGCCCGGTGTTGGAGTTGAAGCCGTAGGTGGTATCGCCGGCACGGGTGCTGTAGTTGGCACCGTAGAGTTTCTGGATAGCCGCGATATCGTCCATCAGCGGGCCGGACGAATAGGCTTCGACCCCGCCCTTACTGAAGTTCTGGCTGGTATTGCTTTCACTCCAGTAGCTCATGACGCTGTAGCCACGGGTGTCCTGGCCGTAGCTGGCGTCCTTGTAGCTGGGGTTGCCTTCGCCGGCGTTGTAGTCGCCAGGGTGAGCCAGGCCCAGGGTGTGACCGATCTCATGGGTCAGGGTCTGACGGCCATAGTTGTTCAGGTCGGGGTTCTTGTTCTGGGTGTAGCTGCTGTTGATCAGGTACCACGAGGTGCCGTCGTAGCCGGCGCCGGTACCTGGCAGGTAGGCAAATGCCGCCGCGCCATCCTGGCCACCGCTGTAGTTGCCGAAGGTCATGTGGGCGTCGCCACCCGAGGCTTTCTCGGTAAACACGACGTTGGCCACGTCAGCCCAGGACTGCATGGCCAGGACTGCCTGGGCCTTCTGCTGGGCGCTGAACTGGCTGAACCCGGAGATGCCATGCTTATACATGGTGCTCGAGGAAGCCGAGGTCAGGAAGGTATAGGTCAGATCGATCTTGCCGTTACCGTTCAGGTCCTTATAGGCAGCGCCGTCACGCAGCAGTTGCGTGGCGGCCTGATCGACCGAGAACGAAGGTTTGCCATTGACCGTGAGATTGCCGCCACGATCGTATTGGTGGCTGAAGCTATTGATCTGGTTATACGCCGAACTTGCTGCGGCCAAAGGCACCAGTTGTTGTTCGGCAGATGCAATAGCGTTCTCTGTTACTTTCGACATAAACACACTTCCTTGTAATCAATGGAACAGTTTTTGTCAGATAGCGACAATCCCTGGCGAGATCGTCCTATCACTCGCCCTAAGCAGGCGCAAGAAAACTGACACAATTTGAAATCAGGCGTCCACTACTTTTTTGACGTCAAATCTCACTGTTCCAGCGAACTCCAGCAAACAATGACTGTACAGTCGAAAGATTCTTTTCCAACTGATTAACGGCAGTCATTGTCCGACAATCTACAATTTAATTATTAAATATCCATATAAACAGTTATGTCGACCGCGTCGCACTTCTTAGTCCGTTAACTTCTGTTCCAACCAGTTAGTTCCAATGTTTCCAGCAACACTTGCGCAGTCAGGGCCGGCACTTGCACGCCGTCGGCGCTGGTCATGGGCACCCCCGCCAGCAGGGCGTTGATGATGGCTTCCTCCACCGCTTCGGCGGCTGCGCTGAACAAGGGCGAGATGTGATCGTTGTTGAGCATCGCCAGCGGTGTGCTGAAACCCAGGCCCTTGCGCCCGTAGTCCGCCGTCGGCAAGTCCCGGTTTCCCGTGGCAAAGGCCAGGAAGATATCGCCGCTGGAATCCTCGGTGCCTCCGCCGGTGCGGGCGATGCCGATGGATGCGCGCTGGGCCAGGCGCTGGCACTGGTGCGGCAACAGCGGCGCATCGGTGGCCAGTATCACCACGATCGAGCCCATGCCCGGGGTCCCGCGCTCGGCAAACGGCGAAGGGATATGCCCCAGCCGGCGCCCCACTGGATAGCCATCGACCCGCAGTTCCTCGCGCTTGCCGTGGTTGGCCTGGACCAGGGCACCGACGGTGTAGCCGCCCTGCTCGGCCGTCAGCCGCCGCGACGCCGTACCGATGCCGCCCTTGAACTCATGGCAGATCATCCCGGTGCCGCCGCCGACCGCGCCCTCGGCCACCGGCCCGGACTCGGCGCAGGCCATGGCTTCGCGCACCTGCTGCACACCCACATGCTGGCCCCAGATGTCATTCAACAGGCCGTCGTAGGTTTCCATCACCACTGGCATGCACCAGTACACCGCCGGGTCTTGCAATGCCTCGCGCTCCAGGGCGATCAAGGCATCGCGCACCACGCCCACACTGTGGGTGTTGGTGATCGCCAGCGGCGTGGTCAGGGTGCCGGCCTCGCGAATCCACTCCAGGCCCGTGGCATCGCCATTGCCGTTGAGCACATGGCAACCGGCAAAGCACGGCTGCTGGCGGGCGTGCCCGGCCCGGGGCTGGACCAGGGTAACCCCAGTGCGCACCTGCTTGCCGTCCACGCTGGTATTCAAGGTGCTGTGGCCGACCCGCACCCCGGGAACATCGGTGATCGCATTGAACGGGCCTGGCGTCCCCAGGCCCAGGTGGATGCCCAATTGACGTGCTCGCATAACCACTCCTTACAGTTTCTGAAACGCCGGACTGTACCGGCCGTTGGTGCCATAGAGGATCACCGACAGCGCCAGCAGCCCGATGATGACCATGATGTCCCGCAGGGACGCTTCGAGGAACAGATTGACCAGCAGGTAACCCGCGCCGAGCACCGCCAGCAAGGCCGGCAGCGGCCACAGCGGCATGCGGTAGGGATGCTCGCGGTCGCGCAGCAATACCCGGCTCATCAGCGCGCTGAGGGCGACGATCAGGTACACCAGCATGATCAGCAGCACGCTGAAGGACGTCAGGTCCGCCAGGTTCGAGCTGAAGCTCAGCACCGCCGAGGGAATGGCCAGGAACAGGGTCGCCAGCCAGGGTGAATCCCAGCGCGGGTGAATGCGGGTGAACAGGCGATTGATAGTGGGCGTCCACAGCGCATCGCGGCCACTGCTGAACACCACCCGACCGATCTGGATGACGATGGCGACAATGGCATTGAACACCGAAAGGAAAATCCCGCCGCTGACCACCCGGGCCAGGGTCTCGTTGCCATGGCTGGTGAGCAGGTAACCGATGGGGTCGGGGCTGGCGAGCATCGCGCTCAAGGACGGCGCGCCGATCAGCAGCGCGGTGAGCGGCACCAGTTCGATGATCACCACCAGCACCAGGGACCACAGCACCGCCTTGTGCACCCCGCGGCCCTTGCATTTCATGTCTTCGGCCAGCAGCACCGCCGGGCCGTAGCCGTTGTAGGAAAACAGGCCGATGCCCACCGCGCCGATCACCAGTGCCCAGGGCGCCAGTTGCAAGGCGCCGTGATCGACGATCTGCGGTTGCAGCAGAATGCTCACCGGCTGCGAGGCATTGCCGAAGCCGAGCCAGACGATCACCAGCAAGGCCGCCACTTCCAGCAGCAGGCACGTGCCGGTGATCCAGGCATTGAGCTTGATATTGAGGATGCCCAGCAGATAACTGCAGACCACGATCACCAGGGCCACGGTCTGGGAATCGAAGTTCGTGCCCAGGGCATTGTTCAGGTAGGTGGCGGCACCAGTGGCCAGCACCGGCGGAATGAACAGCAGCATCACCAGCACCGTGAGGAAGGTGGCATAACCGGCCATGCCGCCGAACACTCGCTTGGCGTATACATACTCGCCGCCGGCGCTGTTGTGGGCGCGGCCCAGCTCGGCGTAGCAAAAGGCGAACATCAGGGCCAGCAACCCGGCCATGACGAAGGCCAGGAACACCCCGCTACCGGCCTGATGGATGGCGAAGGGGGCGATCACGAACACTGAACTGGCGGGGGTCACACCGGACACGGTGATGGCCACCACATCGAACACACTCAAGGTAGGTTTCAGCGCACCGTCGGGCGCAGAGGGAGAGCTCATATCGTTATCCTCGTGTTTATTGTTGGTCTGAGGCAGAAACGAAATTCATCGGGCGGGTGCGTTCTGGGGCGCACTTGCTGGGAGCTACTCTAGGCAGATGCAGACCATCACCCAATTCCCCTATTGGAGTACTCCCCTTGACGACGGCGGTTAAATCGACGAAACCGGGCCACGACATTTCAGCGGATCAACGGAGCAACGCCTTTGAGTAACCTGTTCAGGGAAGTGGGCCTGCATGCCGGCCTGGGCCGCACCCTCACATTGATCGGCAATCCACGCTTCTGGAAACAGCTGATCCTGCTGCTGCACCAGGCTACGCCGTTCGACAACGCCCTGGCGATCTTCTACCCGCTGGACGGCCCGCCCCGGGCCCTGGAGGAATATGACGCCGAACCCAGCAGCAAGCCGGCGTCCATGCTCACCTACCTCAACGGCCTGTACCTGCTGGACCCCTTCTTCCAGGCCTGTCGCGAAGGCTACCCCAGCGGCCTGTACCGCCTGGAAGAAGTGGCCCCGGACCATTTTCGCCAGAGCGAATACTTTCTCAGCTACTTCCACGACAACGTCCTGGAAGACGAAGTGCAGTTGATTCTGCAACTGCCCGAGGCTGGCACCCTGTCGCTTTCCCTGGGCAGCCAGCGCGTCTTCAGCCACGACGAGATCGGCCTGCTCACCACCTTTTCAGCCTGGGTACTGCCGCTGATGGAGCAGCACTGGCAACACAGCCAGGCCCGCCCCCAAGGCCCTGCGCCCCAGGAAATGGCCAGCCAGATCCGCGACGCCCTGAGCCATTTCGGCAGCGCCGTACTTTCGGAGCGGGAGCTGGAGATAGCCCGCCTGATCCTCCGGGGATTTTCTTCAAAGGCCATGGCGGAACGGCTGAAGATCTCGCCGGACACCATCAAGGTCCACCGCCGCCACCTCTACGCCAAGCTGGATATCTCCAGCCAGCCGGAGCTGTTCTCGCTGTTTATCCAATCCCTGGGGCACGACCTGGAAAATCCGTGATTGCCGGTCTGCCAGCAGCCATCCACCGCCCGTCATCCGCTATCTGCTATCCGCTATCTGCTATCTGCTATCGGTAGGAGCTGGCTTGCCAGCGAAGGCGCCCTCAAGTTCGACGCATGCCTTGCGGTGCGGCCACCGGCAACGACGGCGGCCGCAAGGGCCATGCCGTCAGGCGTTCAGGGACCGGGCGCGGAAATCCCGGGGCGATTGTTCGAAATGCTTCTTGAAGGTGCGGCTGAAATGCGCCGAATCGGTGAAGCCCCATTTGAAGGCAATGTCGGTGATGGATTCGTTGCGCAGGTGCGGATTGCTCAGGTCCGCGGCGCTGCGCTTGAGCCGCGAGCGCTGGATGAAGCGGCAAACGCTGTCCCCCTGCTCCTCGAACAACCGGTACAGCTGGCGCACCGAGATATTCAGCTGGCCGGCCAGTGATACCGGAGTCAGGCCCGGCTCATTGAGGGACTGGCTGATCAACTGCCGCGCCTGATCACGCAGGCATCCGCCATGCAGGCCCTCGTCAAAGCCGTCCAGGCTGTTGACGGTCTGGCGCAAGGTCGGACCGAGCAGAGCAATCAGGGCTTCCTGCAAGGCCTGCCCTTCCTGCTGGGCCGCACAACCCTGCAATTCGCCGGCGCAGATCTGCTCCACCAGCAAACGCATCAGGCGCCCGCTGGCGCAATTTTGCGACAGCTTGCCGAACTTGCGCTGCTGGGCCGGCAGGTGACGGTAGACCTCCTCCCGGCACAGATGGAACGAAGCATGCTCGATCAGGCCATGGGGCACGATCTCGCAGGCTCCGGCGGAGTCCAGCAGCGCCATGTCCCCCGGGGCCAGTTCGACACTTTCGCCGCCCTGGCTCAAGCGCGCATGGCCGCTGCGCTGGATGATGAGGAAGCAATGGCGATCGTCCTCATGATCGACCTTGGTGCTCTGGCGGGAGATCAGCCCGGCGTTGGTGCGGATCTGCGCCACCTCCAGCCCGGCGTAATCCTGCATGCCCACTTCACCAATGAACAAGGCGGGATTGCGCGCCGGACGGGCATCGAATCGACCGCAGACGCCCTGCAGGGCGCCCACCCAGGAACTGAAACTATGCGAAGCAAGCACTGTGCACCTCCAGAAGCCGGTTCCAACCGCCTTTGTTGTTATGGCGATATCATTAACATGTTATCTATTTGCCAGGCAAGGCGCCTGACAGCATGGATAGTCTGTTATGGCTTAAGCAGGCTGTATGCCAGCGCTTACGGTTATGTCCCTCAGAAATCTCGCAGTAGCTTGTACAACTCAGTGAAGCTGCCCAGTAGCGCCGCCCGCTGTTCAGCGCTCAAGCGGATATAGCGGCGGAACCCGGGCAGGCGGTTGACCACTTCGCTGGCGCCGAAATGCTCCAGGTGCACCTGCCAGCCCTGGGCATCGCGCCGCAATTCCAGGTGTTTGAAATCCAGGGGCAACAGGTGCTCCAGCAAGCGCTGGTCACTGCACAGGCGCTGCAGCAGCGGCGCCCATTCAGCGTCCTCCCCCGTGAGCAGCCGAGCTGCGACGCCCTGGCGGCGGATCGCGCCAGTGTGACGCAGACGGATCCGCGCCTGCCGGGCCGTGTCGCAAGGCACCGGCAGGCGCCACTCACAGGCCACGATGTGCATCAGGAACTGCGCCTGGGCGCGCTCTTGCACCACGAACCTCAAACCGTTTTGCGGGCAATGAAAACCGCCCTGCACCTGGCTCTGTGGAGTGAAATCGAGCCCCGCCAGATCCCGACGCAACTGCCCCAGGGTCAGCCCCGGGCGATAGCCCGATGGCGCGCGGTTCCACAGTTCAAAGAGGTTTTGCCGCCAGCTTGAAAGATTCATCAGGCACGCTCTCCCGTAGGTTATGGGCGGTATCCGGGTTCAGGCCCAGCGCCTGTTCCAGCACCTCCTCCACCGGCACCGGGCGAAACGGATTGACCTTCTGCACCAGCAGGGTCCAGACCAGCGCATAGATCGCGGTCAGGCCCAGCATGCTGCCGAAAGGCACATAGATGTCCCGCGGATTCATGCCCGGCGGCGTGATGAACCACATGCCCAGCAGGATGCCCACCGAAGACAGGATCTGCGGCAGCGGAAACCACGGCGACTTGTAGGCCCGGGGCAGGTCCGGCCGGCGAATGCGCAGCATCACCACTGACAGGGTGACCAGCAGATAGGCAGTGCTCCAGGCACAGACCGCCGCCAGCACCAGGTGCATGATGCTGTCGGTGCTGCCCCCCAGCCACCAGGCATGCAGGCAGGGAATCAGCACGGCTACGGCAATGCACAGCAACGGCGTCTTGAAGCGCGGGTGCAGGTAAGTGAAGACCTTCGGCAACGCCCCATCCAGAGCCATGCCGTAAAGGATCCGCGGCAAGCCGGCCATCAGCGTGTTGATGGTGGCGGCGCCGGCGAACAGCAGGCCGATGCCCAGCCAGATACGGCCGAAGGGCCCCATGATCTGCTCGGCAAAATGCGGAATGGCCATGGGCGTATCCAGCAGGTGCACGCTGCCATCCTCGCTCAGGGCGATGTTTTCCACCTGGCGCTTCATCGCCGCGCCATAGATGAACATGCACACCGCTACCCCCACCAGCCCCAGGGCCATGGCCCGAGGAATGGTCTTGGCGGCCTTGCGCACATCCGGCGTCAGGGGCGTGACGAATTCACAGCCGACGAACATGAACATGGCCATGCCCACCAGGGACAGGATGGTCGGCAGGTCGGTACCCACCATCGAGGCGCCGAACCAGCCATCGAGCTGCACCGCCGGTGCCTTGAGCACCCCGAGCACGCCAAAGATGATCAGGGTGGTCCACATGCCGAAGGTCAGGATCACCTCGGCACGGCTGAAGGCGGTGATGCCCACGGCGTTCAGCGCACCGAAGAACAGCACCAGCCCCACCCCCACCAGCCAGGCACTGCCGCTCTGCTCCAGCAGGGTGTTGAGGGACTCGAAGTTAACCAGGGCCATGACTCCACTGAGAATGGTCTCCGCGGTGCCGGCGAACACGTGCACGATCAGGTAGGCGGACAAGGTCCCGGTGATGGCGAAAAAACGCCCCAGGCCACAGGCCAGATAGTCATAGACCGAACCGTTGGTGGGCAGCAGGCAGGCCGCTTCGGCGAAGGTGGTCGATTGCGCCAGCATCATCACCAGGGCGATCACCATCGCCATGGCAAAGGCGCCACCGCCGATACCAAAGCCCGTGGTGGCCGTGAGGATCACCGGGCTGGCCATGATCAAGCCCACGGCACTGGCCAGGGCCGTGGGAAAGCCGACTACACCTTGATCCAGGTGGCGGCTGAGTCTGTCGTTGAGCGACATGGTGGTAAACCTCGAAAGCATGGGTTGATGATTGTTGTTCTAGGCATTTCAAGGGCACGCCTGATGGCGGAGTGCTTGGCTGTCTGACGCAGCTGTCTTCATGTTCACACCCTGTAGGCGCTGGCTCGCCACGAAGGCGTCGGCAAGATCACCGCCCAATCCAGGGGCCTCTTCGTCGGCCAGCCGGCTCCTACAGTAAACCGGTTGGCCCTGCCCCCGCAGGGGCCGGCTGGCCGGCGAAGGCGTTCGGCTCAATAAGCGATGCACACCGACTTGTTCTCGGTGTAGGCCTCGATGGCCGCATGGCCCATCTCGCGACCGATGCCCGACTGCTTGTAGCCACCGAAGGGCATCGACGGGTCCAGCATGTTGTGGGTGTTGACCCAGACAGTGCCGGCCTTGATCTGCGGAATCAGCTGCATGACCCGCCCCAGGTCGTTGGACCAGATGCTCGCCCCCAGCCCGTACTGGTTGTCATTGGCCAGGCCCACCACTTCGTCCAGGGTGTCGAACGGCGTGGCCACCACCACCGGGCCGAAGATCTCCTCGCGCACCAGTTGCTGGTCGGCGTGCACATCGGCCACCACCGTCGGGCGCACATAGAAGCCCCGCTCGCCATGGGCGACACCGCCACAGAGCAGCCGGGCGCCCTCTTCGACTCCGCGCTGGACCATCTGCAGCACGCGCTTCTGCTGCTTGGCGGAAATCAGCGGATTGATCTGTGCCTGCTCGTCCAGCCCCGGCCCGATGCTCAGGGACCCGGCAATGGCCACCAGGCGCTCCAGCACCTCGTTATAGATGCGGCGCTGGATGTACAGCCGCGAACCCGCCGTGCACACCTGCCCCTGGTTGAAGAAGATCGCCCCGGCGGCGCCGGCGGCAGCGGTCTGCGGGTCGCAGTCGTCAAGCACGATCACCGGCGATTTGCCGCCCAGCTCCAGGGAAAAACGGGTCATGTTGTCCACCGCGGCATGGCCGATCAGCTTGCCCACCTGGGTCGAGCCGGTGAACGCCAGCTTGTCGATTCCCGAATGGGCGGCCAGGGCCGCGCCGGCCTGGGCGCCACTGCCGGTGACCACGTTGACCACCCCGGGGGCGATCCCCGCTTCCAGGCACAACTGGCCCAGGCGCAACGCGGTCAGCGGGGTTTCGTCCGCCGGCTTGAGCACCACGGTGCAGCCACAGGCCAGGGCCGGAACGATTTTCCAGATGGCCATCAGCAGCGGGAAGTTCCAGGGCACGATGGCTCCCACCACGCCCACCGGCTCCGGCACGGTGTAGGCCCGGTACTGCGCCCCGGGCACTGCGGCGATGGAAACATCCAGGCTCTTGCCCTCGATCTTGGTGGCCCAGCCGGCCATGTAGCGGGTGAACTCTGCGGCCGCTCCCACCTCCAGGGCCCGGGCCAGGTGGATCGACTGGCCGTTGTTGAGGGTTTCCAACTGCGCCAGTTCCTCGCCATTGGCTTCCAGCAGGTCCGCCAGCTTCAGCAGCAGGCGCTCGCGGTCGGCGGGGCGCTGCGCCTTCCAGCTCCCCTCGAAGGCCCGACGTGCGGCGTTCACCGCCAGGTCGATATCGGCCTGGGCAGCTGCCGCGACCTCGGCCAATTGTTCGCCACTGGCGGGGTTGTACACCGCCATCCGCGCACCGCTGAGGGCCGGCTGGCTGTGACCGTCGATCAGCAGGCCATGCTGACTGTCTATGAATGCAGCGACACGTGGGTCGATGGCAACGCTCATCTTGAATCCTCGCAGGTAGACCTAGTTCGAGATGGACTTTGAGCGCAAAGGCGCACGCCGTCTTGACCCTGGCTGCCGCGAAACTTGGCCCTGGCTGCCAGCCCCGCCAGGGCCTTCGCTGGCAAGCCAGCCCCTGCAGGTGCGCGCCATTGGCCGGCGAACAGGCCCGCAAACCCGCCACTGGCAGCCTGGGTCAAGTGCCCTGGCACACAGAGGCAAGCCAGGGGCGCATAAATGACGCACTAATATCTCCACGCTGTCCGTGCGTTATCAGGAGACTCAACGTGAGCGAACCAAGCCGTTTCTGGCACCCCATGCTGCACCCCAACGAAATGAAGCAACGCGAGCCGATCCGCATCGTCCGTGGCGACGGCTGCTATGTGTATGACGACAAGGGCCACCAGCTGGTGGATGGCGTTGCCGGGTTGTGGAACGTCAACGTCGGCCACAACCGCAAGGAAGTGAAGGCGGCGATCACCGCGCAACTTGATGAACTGGAATACTTCCAGCTGTTCGACGGGGTCAGCCATCCCCGGGCTGAAGAACTGTCGCGAGTGGTGATGAACCTGCTGGAACCCGAGGACATGCGCCGGGTGGCCTTCAGCTCCGGCGGCTCGGACGCCATCGAAAGCGCTTTGAAGCTGGCCCGCCAGTACTGGAAGCTCGAAGGCCAGGCCGACCGCACCAAGTTCATTTCCCTGCGCCAGGGCTACCACGGCACCCACTTCGGCGGCGCCTCGGTCAACGGCAACACGGTGTTCCGCCGCAACTACGAGCCGCTGCTGCCGGGCTGCTACCACATCGATACCCCCTGGCTGTACCGCAACCCCTACAGCCAGGACCCGGAAGAGCTGGGCAAGATCTGCGCCGACCTGCTGGAGCGGGAAATCCAGTTCCAGAGCCCGGACACCGTCGCCGCCTTCATTGCCGAGCCGATCCAGGGCGCTGGCGGCGTGATAGTGCCACCGGCCAACTACTGGCCGCTGATCCGTGAAGTCTGCGACAAGTACGGCGTATTGCTGATCGCCGACGAAGTGGTCACCGGCTTCGGTCGCAGCGGCTCGATGTTCGGCAGCCGCCTGTGGGGCGTCAAGCCCGACATCATGTGCCTGGCCAAGGGCATCACCTCGGGCTACATCCCACTGGGCGCCACGGTGGTCAACCGGCGCATCGAGGAAGCCTTCGAGAAGAACGCCAACTTCACCGGGGCCATCATGCATGGCTACACCTACTCCGGGCACCCGGTAGCCTGCGCCGCCGCCCTGGCGTGCCTGGACATCGTGGTCAAGGAGGACCTGCCGGCCAACGCCGCGAAAATGGGCGACTACATGCTCGACAAGCTGCTGCCCTTCGTCGAGCGCTTCGACACCGTCGGCGAAGTGCGCGGCAAGGGTCTGATGCTGGCCCTGGACCTGGTGGCGGACAAGACCACCCGCGAACCCATCGACCCCATGAGCGGCTACGCCAATCAGGTGGCACAGATCGCCCGGGACAACGGGGTCATGGTGCGCCCGGTGGGCACCAAGATCATTCTCTCGCCGCCCCTGGTGATCCAGCAGGCACAGGCCGATGCCATAGTCGACGCCCTGGCCGAAGGCTTGAGCAAGGCCCGCCGCTAACCCCGGCAGCAAGCTGCGATCGAGGCAATCACGATCGCAGCTTGCGGCGCTGGAGGCTTGCCAGGCACGCCCAGCAGGGTTTCACTGTGGCAGTCCGGGTTCCGGACAGGATCAATCCACGTCCTTGCGCCCCTTTCACCGAGCCACTGCCCCAGGTGCAGCCAGGAGCCATCCGATGAACGCACCCGCCTCCCTGCCCGGCCCTCATGAACTGGGCCACCGCTGCATCGCCGCTTTCACCCGGGTAGTACCCGCCAGCCTCTGCGCCTTCTACCGCATCGATGCCCAACTGCAGGCCCGGGATTTTTCGCTGTACCGCATGCCGGAGCAGATGCACCAGGCCTACCTGCAGCACTTTCGCCACTACGACCCCCTGCAACCTCGTCACTGCGCCGCGGCGGGGCGCCCGGTGCTGTCTCTGCACATGGGCATGGCCCACCAGGGCCATCACGAGAGCGAGGTTTATCAGGGGTTCCTGCAGCGCCATGGGGTACTGGATGTGGTGGAAATCCTGGCCTGCGATGGCGAACGGCCGGTCGCCGGCCTGTCGCTGCTGCGCGACGTCGGGCTGGGGCACTTCAGCGTGGAGGAACTGGGCACCCTGCATGCCTTGCAAGGCCTGCTGGAGATTGCCGCCCTGGCGCCCTGGTCCCAGGTCGATGAGCGCCTGTCGGGCCTGACACCCCGGGAGCGGGAAATCGCCTGGCTGCTGCGCGACGGCGCAGACAACAAGACCATCGCCCGGCGCCTGGACCTGGGCCTGCCCACGGTCAAGACCCACTTGATCAACCTGTTCCGCAAGGTCGGCGCCAGTAACCGTACGGAGCTGGTCAGGGCGCTGTTCCTGTAAAGCCCGGGCACTTCAACCATAAGGTTGATGGGCAACCCGGGGCTGGCGGCCGAACATGCAGCTCTCCTTGCTGACAAGAGCCTTGCCATGAACCCGCAACCTGAATGGATCACCGTCGGAGCCCTCGCCGACGGCTTTGCCGAAGACAATCACATCCTCCCGGCGGTCGACGACCTGGCCGGTCGCCGCCTGAGCCTGCACTTCGACAACCACTGGCAGATCGAACACCATTTCGCCGCCCACACCCTGCGCTGGAACAACGTCGGGGAAGCGGCCGGCGCCGAGTTGCCCTATCGCGCAACCTGCCTGCGCCCCGGCATCTACCTGGTGGACTTCCTCAAGCACGAACAGGGGCAGATCCACTCGGTGAGCCTGGTCCTGGACCTTGAGCAGCAATGCTTCAGCGCCGTCATCGGGCAGATGCCCAGCCAGGCCGAATCCAGCGTCGACCTGTTCAGCCGGGCCCTGGCCGGTGGCGAGCTGACCTCGGTCAAGGCCCAGTTTCTCCACGGTGCCATCGACACGCCGGTCACCGCCGGCACGCCACGCCATGAACCCACCGATGAACTGGTGGGCCTGCGCAACCGGTACATCTACAGCGCCAGCGAGGCCTACGAGCACATCTACCTGAATGCCAACTTCTACAGCTGGCAATGCCTGCGGGGCGTCGAACAGGGGCTGGCGGATACCGACCGCTGCCACTACTACAAGATCGCCGAGCAGCTGTACCTGTTCGTCTGGCGAGAAAAGATCGTCCCGACCCTGGGCCTGGTGCTGATCGACCTCAAGGCCGGTCGCAGCGACGGCAAGATCTTCGGCTACCAGGGTGCCGACTTCAGCAGCGCCGCCAACTTTCCGGTGGGAGCCCTGGCAGAGGTGCTCAACCGTACCCGGCACCGCTGATACCCGCCCCCTGGCTCCAGGCTGCCGGCCCAGGCCGGCCCCTGGGCCAGCCAGCCCTCTTCCTCACAGGACACTGCCATGACTCTGGGCCTCGATCTGCAACGCGTCGCCAGTTGCTACCAGACCGAACTGCAACTGTTTGCCGAGAAACACCCGCGCTCCGGCGCTTTCTACCAGGAAAACCTCCAGCATTGGCTGTACGGCGCGCCCTTGCACTGGATGCAGCAATGGCCCGGCTCCTACCCGATCATGGTGGCCGACGCCCAGGGCGCGACCCTCACCGATTGCGACGGTCATCACTACGTGGACTTTGCCCTGGGTGACACCGGAGCGATGTTCGGCCACGCCCAACCGGCGGTCGCCGCTGCCATCGCCGAACAGGCACTGCATGGTTCGACCCTGATGCTGCCCACGGCCGACAGCCTGTGGGTCGGCAAGGAACTGACCCGGCGCTTTGGCCTGCCCTACTGGCAGGTCACCACCTCGGCCACCGACGCCAACCGTTTTGTCCTGCGCCTGTGCCGGATGATCACCGGGCGGCAGAAGGTCCTGGTGTTCAACTGCAACTACCACGGCAGCGTCGACGAGTCCCAGGTGGAGTTCGACGCCCAGGGCCAGATGATCCCGCGGGACGGCGTGCACGCCAACGGCCTGCAGCACCAGGCCACCACGCGGCTGGTGGAGTTCAACGACCTGCCGGCCCTGGAAGCGGCCCTGGCCCATGGCGACGTGGCCGCGGTACTCACCGAACCCTTCATGACCAACGTCGGCATGGTGCCGCCAGCCCCAGGCTTTCATGATGGCCTGCGGGAGCTGACCCGGCGCTTCGAGGTGCCGCTGATCATCGACGAGACCCACACCCTGTCCTGCGGCCCCGGCGGCTATTGCGGCGAGCACGGGTTGCAGCCGGACTTCTTCGTTCTCGGCAAATCCATCGCCGGTGGCATTCCCACGGCGGTCTGGGGCGCCAGCCAGGCCATGGCCAAACGGATCTGGCAGGTGCTGCCGCATTTCCAGCCGGGCCAGGCGATCAACCATTTCGGCTTCGGCGGCACTCTGGCCGGCAACGCCCTGCAGATGGCGGCCATGCGCGCCACCTTCAGCGAAGTGATGAACGAGGCCAGCTACGCCCATATGTTCCATCTCGCCGAGCGCCTGCGGGCCGGGGTCGAAGCCATCATCCACAAGCACCGCCTGCCCTGGCACGTGACCCGCATCGGTGCCCGGGTCGAATACCTGTTCATGCAGCAGCCTCCGCGCAACGGCGGTGAGGCCCATCATGCCCGCCATGGGCTGATCGAAGCCTATCTGCACCTGTACCTGCTCAATCGCGGGGTGTTGCTGACGCCGTTCCACAACATGGCGCTGCTGTGCCCGACCGCCAGCGAGGCGCAGGTCGACCTGCACAACCGCCTGCTGGACCAGTGCCTGGCCCAGGTTCTGCCAGGAGCCGGCTCATGAGCCAGGATCTGCGTGGGCGCATCGCCCTGGTCACCGGTTCCGGCCAGGGCATCGGCCGGGCCATCGCCCAACTGTTCGCCGCCCAGGGGGCCAGCGTCATGCTGGCGACCCGCAGCGCGGCATCAGGCGATGAAACCCTGCGGCTGATTCGCCAAGCCGGCGGCACCGCCGAACTGCTGCCTGTGGACCTGGGCACCCGCAATGCCGCCGAACAGGCAGTGGCGGCAACCCTGGAGGCCTTCGGCGGCCTCGACCTGCTGCTGCACAATGCCGCGATCTTTCCGATGCAGAAGCTGGCCGAACTGGAGGATGAAACCCTGGACAGCACCCTGGCGGTGAACCTGAAAAGCTGCTTCTGGCTGACCCGGGCCGCCTTGCCGGCGTTGCGCCGGTCCCAGCAGCCGAGGATCGTCATCACCTCCTCGGTCACCGGCCCGCGCACGGCGATTCCCGGGCTCGCCCACTACGCGGCCTCCAAGGCCGGGGTCAATGGTTTTATCCGCGCTGCCGCGCTGGAGCTGGCGGAATATGCAATCACGGTCAACGGCGTGGAGCCCGGGCTGATTGCCACCCAGGCCATGGACAATCTCGGCGACGCTTCGACCCTGGCTTCGAGCATTCCCCTGAAGCGCCTGGGCAGTGCCGAGGATATTGCCTGGGCCATGCTGTTCCTGGCGTCACGGCAAGCGGGCTATATCACCGGCCAGACCCTGGTGGTGGATGGCGGCGCCCTGCTCCCGGAAAACACCCAGCTATAGAAACTGCCGCCCCCCACACCGGCACCTAAGAGGCGGACCGGCTGGCGCCCTCCATGGAGAACGACGGGCGTAGGAGCTGGCCTGCCAGCGAAGGCGACCCCGAGCGCAACACAGGGCTTGAGGCCCTCTTCGCCGGCAAGCCGGCTCCTACGAAGGGGCCAGGTCAGCTGCCGCTGCGGATCTTGTTCCACAGGCGGGTGCGGATGCGGTCGATGTCCAGCGGCATGGCCTCCAGGGCAAACAGCTTGTCCATCATTTCCGGGCTCGGATAGACCTTGGTGTCGTTCTTGATGGCCGGGTCGATCAGGCTGTCGGCCTGCAGGTTGCCATTGGCGTAGTGCACGTAGTTGCTCACGCCGGCCATCACTTCGGGGCGCAGCAGGTAGTTCATGAAGGCATAGCCGGCCTGCTCATCCGGGGCATCCACTGGCATGGCCACCATGTCGAACCAGATCGGCGAGCCTTCCTTGGGAATCGAGTAGCCGATCTCCACCCCGTTCTTCGCCTCCCTGGCACGGCTTTCCGCTTGCAGGATGTCGCCGGAGAATCCCACCGCCACGCAGATATTGCCGTTGGCCAGGTCGCTGGTGTACTTCGACGAGTGGAAGTAGCTGACATAAGGCCGGACCTTCATCAGCAACGCCTCGGCCTGCTTGTAGTCAGCCGGGTTCTTGCTGTGGTGCGCCAGCCCGAGGTAATTGAGAGCGGTAGGGATCAGTTCCGGGCCGTTGTCGAGGATCGCCACCCCGCACTTCTGCAGCTTCTGCATGTACTCGGGCTTGAAGATCAGGTCCCAGGAATCCAGTGGGGCATCGTTGCCCAGCACTTCCTTGATCTTGGCCACGTTGTAGCCAATGCCGGTGCTGCCCCAGAGGTAGGGGAAGCCGTGCTGGTTGCCCGGGTCGTTGACCTCCAGGGCCTTGAGCAGCACCGGGTTGAGGTTCTTCCAGTTGGGCAGCTGGCTCTTGTCGAGCTTCTTCAGTGCCCCGCCCTGAATCTGCCGGGCCATGAAGTGGTTGGAAGGAAACACCACGTCATACCCGGATTTTCCGGTCATCAACTTGCCGTCCAGGGTCTCGTTGCTGTCATAGACGTCGTAGGTGAAACCAATCCCGGTTTCCTTCTGGAAGGCCTTGGTGGTGTCCGGGGCGATGTAGTCCGACCAGTTGTAGATCTTCACCGTATCGGCCTGGGCCAGGGACGTGGCCAGGAACAACGGGCTGAGCAATAGCAACGCGCAAGTCTTGCGGATCATGAGTCGATACCTGTGGCTGGTTTTGTTGTTGGCAGGCAATCAAGGGATCAGAAAATCAAGACGTAGGTCTTGCGCACCGTTTCCTGGATATCCCAGATCCCAGTGCTGTTGGCCGGCAACATCAGTGCATCGCCGGCTTCTATGTGCAGGGTTTCGCCGTTGTCCGGGGTGAAGGTGCAACGGCCCTGGATGAAGTGGCAGAACTCCTGGGCCACGATCTGCCGCCGCCAGCGCCCCGGGGTGCATTCCCAGATGCCGGTCTCGACCCCGTCGTTGCGTTCGACGGCGGTCACCGAGGTCACGGCCACCGGAGTGCCCAGGGGCACCGCTACTGGTGCCGATTCGGCCAGGGTGGCGGTGGCGGTTTGCTTGAATTGGGTGATGCTCATGGTTCTACCTTTCGACGGGAAATCCGAACAGACAGCGTTCGGTACATAGAGGCCGGCTCAGTGCATGAAACCTTCCATGAAGCCGGCGATCCGGCTGGCCATCCTGCGCCGCCATGGAGCCGAGGCCGGGTTGGCCAGGGTCTGGTCCTCGTGGACGAAGCTGCGAATGATCGCGTTGTAGCCCAGCCAGCGGCACGGCTCCGGCTCCCAGGCCCGCAGGGCCTCCAGGCCACACTCGGGCATGACCCAGGGCTGGTGTACCAGAGGGCTGTCGCGTTCCAGGATCAGGTCCGCCAGGGTCCGGCCGCCGAGGTTGCTGGCGCCCACGCCCTCGCCGCCATAGCCGCCGGACAGGGCGATGCCCTTGCGCCGGTCGCAGAGCATGTGCGGCTTGAAGTGCCGGGACATGCCCAGGTTGCCGCCCCAGGAATGGCTGATGCGCACGTTCTTGAGTTGCGGGAACAGCTCGCCGAACAGGTAGCGGCGCAGTTCCACTTCGTCACGGGTCAGGTCGAAGTCATGGCGCAGCTTGCTGGCGAACTGATAGCCGCCCCGGGCACCGAACACCAGCCGGTTGTCCATCGAGCGCTGGCCATAAGTCACCTGTCGGCTGCTTTCGCTGAAGGCCTGGCCCTGGCTCAGGCCGATTTCTTCCCAGACGGACTCCGCCAGCGGCTCGGTGGCCACCAGCAGGCTTTGCACCGGCAACTGGTAGCGGCCCAGGGGCGGCAAGGTGACCGAATAGCCTTCCACTGCCGGCACTATCCAACGGCTGCGCACCGAAGCCTGGGCCGTCTGCAGGCTGCCGGACTGCCAATGGGTCACCGGGCTGTTTTCATAGAGGGTCACCCCCAGGCGCTCAACCGCCCGGGCCAGGCCGCGCACCAGCTTGGCAGGCTGGATGGTGGCGCAATGCGGGGCATAGATACCGCCATAGGGCTTGGCCAGGCGGATCTGCTGGGCCAGTTGCTCGGGGTTGAGCCAGCGGTAGTCGTCCTGGTTCAGGCCCTGGGCATAGAGCTTGTCCAGATAGTGGCGCAGGCTGGTTTCCTGCTCCGGGTAGCGGGCGGCGCAATACAGCACCCCGCCCTTGCGGTAATCGCAGTCGATGCCCTCACGTTCGATGACATTGGCCACTTCATCAGGGATGCCGTGCAACAGGTCGAAGGAGGCCCGGCGCTGCTGCGGCGACAGAGCGGCCAGCAGCCGGTCCTCTCCCAGCAGGTTGCCCATCAGCCAGCCACCATTGCGGCCCGAGGCACCAAAACCGGCGGTTTGCGCTTCGATCACCGCAATATTCAACTGCGGCGCCTGGCGCTTGAGGTAATAGGCGGTCCACAGCCCGGTATAGCCGGCGCCGATGATCGCCACGTCCAGGTCCAGGTCTTGCGCAAGCTGCGGCCGCGGCAATAGCGGCTCGTCGAGCTGGTCCATCCACAAACTGATACTGCGCCACGCTGGCATGCAAGCACTCCGCAACCCGAATTTCGAATGCGGCGATCCTAGTGCCTGGCCTCAGGGGCTGTCTTGCGCGCGTGCACGCAAAGAAATTTGCTTGGCGTAGGCCTTGGGCGACTGGCCGGTGTGCTGGCGAAAACAGCTGTAGAAGGCCGACAGCGAGTTGAACCCTGCGGCAAACGCCAGCTCGTCGATGCGCAGCGGCGGCGTGGCCTGGTCCAGCGCTGCCAGCAGATGCTGCAGGCGCGCCTGGTTGACGTAGCGGTAGAAGCTCTGCCCCAGCACCTGATTGAGCAGGTAGGAAATCTGGTTGCGGCTGTAACCGCATTCCCGGGACACCCGCTGCAGGTCCAGCTCGGGGTCCAGATACGGCTGCTGGCGCTGGAAATACTGCTGCAGGTCCTCGGCCATGAAACTCAACTGGCGCGGCGACAGCCCCAGCCGGCTGGCCGCCGGGCGCAGTCTGGCGGAGGACTTGCTCGGTGCCGGCTCCCGGACCAGTGAGGCGTACTCGTTGACCCGCCAGATCAGCCCGTCGCGCACGGTGATCGCTTCACTGGAGCGAAATGACACCAGGCCCTGGCCGCCGCGCAGGGTCACCTGGTACTGGATAAACGCGGTATTGCCATCCAGGCGGATGCGATCGCTGTGCTCCAGGGCCTCGTCGGGAGCCCGGGGCATGCTGGCCCGCACGTATTCGCGCAGTTCCTCCAGGCCCAGGGTACGGTTCTGGAAAAAGTCGTTGTACTGGATGTCCGGGTGGTACAGCGCCATTACTCCATCCAGGTCCCGGTGCTTCCAGCACAGGTGGTAGCGCATCACGGTTTCACCGGTGGCCTGGGTGTGCAGCGGCCCGTCATCGGGGGCAGACATAGGTTTCTCGAACAGGAAAAGGCGCAGCTTGCCGAACTTCGCCAAGGGCTTCAACGACCGGCCGCCGGCCAGATACGGCAGCCGCCGGGGGGTGCCTGGGAGATGACATGACTTGCATCAATAATCCGTGAGTGAACCGCCGGACGGTGGGCAAAAAAACTGCGAACCGTCACAAGCCAATGCTATTTTTAAAACCTCAACCGATCGGGTCATTGACGATCCGGTCGTTCCTACCGCGAGCACAAGGAAGCGCTCAATGAATCAAGGTGGGCCACCGATGAACAGAGTCTGGGCCAGTAAAGTCACCTTTCCCAACGCCTGCCAGCTGATGCGCTGGCATTTTCATCCCATGGGTTTCGAAGCCAGCATGGATGCGCCCGGCAGCATGATCGCCCGGCTCTTTGATCGCGCCAGCGGCGAAACCATGATCGCCATCGCCGGCATTCCCTGTGCCACGGTGATGAGCGCTGCGGATGTCGAACGAATAATCGAGGCGGTGGAAGATGAACTGGAGGCCTTTTCCCCGTCCCTGGCACTCAAGGCCTGAAGCCCCGCTGCCTCACCCGAAGCCCGCCTCGCCAGCGGGCTTTTTTCATGTCGCCTGGCGCAAGTCCTGGAAGTACGGCTTGTCTCGCGGTACCCGGTCCGAAGCCTTGGGCGCATTGCCCGAGGGGCCTTCCTGGCGGTCCACATACCAGTAGCAATGCTTGGCGGCCCGGGTGATGCCCACATAGGCCAGCCGCAGGATCTCGTCCTTCTGTGCGCTGTCGTAGGGCTCGGCATCGCCGTCCTTGCCCAACCCGGCCATGCGATAGACCTGGTTCTTGTACGGCGAACTGCTCAGATGCTGGCAGTCGCCCAGCAGGAATACCGCATCCGCCTGCAGTCCCTTGGCGCTGTGATAGGTCAGCTGTTTCAGGCGTCGCGACCCTGGAGGCAGGTTAGAATCAACATTAACTATTTGTGAAATAACGTTTTCAATCAATAACTTATCACTACTTTTTCGAAACAACATCAAGATCGAATCACCCTGCTCATAGTGCTCAGCCAGACGCTGGGCCAGGCCCTGATCATCGCGATCGAGCACCTGCACCGGCCACAGCTCTGTAGCTTCGCCGCTGGCCTTGGCCTTCTTTCCGGCAATGGCCGGCGCCGCGCGGACAATATGCTCCGCGGCATCGATCACATGCTGATGGCTGCGGTAGTTCTCGCTGAGCATGACCCGGGTGGTGCCCGGGGACGGGAACTCCTTGTTGAACTCGATGAAGTACTTGGGCGAGCTGCCCCGCCAGCCGTAGATCGACTGCCAGTCGTCACCGACGCAGAGCAGCGAGGAATGCTGGGCGGCGCGCCCGATGTGCAAGGCGGCGCCTCGGCTGCGGATCGCCGCAAGGCTGGCCCTGATCCAGGAAACGATCTGCGGCGAAACATCCTGGAACTCGTCGATCATCAGGTGTGACATCGGGCGCAGGCAGGCATCGCTGAGCAACTTGAAGTTCTCCGGCGAGCGCTCGCTGAACAGGGCGAACATGCGGTTGTAGCTCATGATGGGCGGCGACTGATCCAGCAGATGGTCCTCCAGCGCTCGCCAGAACAGGCTCAGGGCCTCGAAGAAAAACCGGTCCGGATCGTCCTGGGCAAAACTCATGCCCGCGACGGCATCGCCCACTTCCAAGCCCAGGTTCTCGATAAAGCCTGCGGCGGCGACAAAGCAATCGAGCAGCGGCGCCGACGCCAGCTCGCCCTTGACCTTGTAATCGAAACCCGGACCGCCATTGACCTGGGCCGAAAAGGCGCCGGCAGAACGCTTTGAAGCTTCGTAACTATCAAGCCAAATCAATGGCTTACGGCAAAAAGCTTGAAACAGGGTGCGTTTTACAGCCCACTCCGCCCGCACCGTCAGCTTGGCCCCGGGCCGGGTCAGCTGCGGGCTCTCGCGCGGGTCGAAACCCAGCACCACCCAGGCGTCCAGCTCCGCACAATAGCCATGGCTGTGAAAGGTCGCACCGTTGATTTCGAACCGCTGGCGCTGCGGCTCGATGCCCTTGATCGGCCAGGCGCCCGCGCGAAACCACAGGTCCTCCACGGTGTCGCAGAGTTCTTCATCGCGCTTGGCCGCCAGTTCGGTCACCGCCATGCGCTTTTGCACGTCCGGGTGATCGCGCTCCAGTTCCTTGAGCTGCAGGGCGTGGCGTACCAATGGCTGCAACGCCAGGCGAAAGCGCGGGTCATCGCGGTACAGTGCCTGGTAGCAGGCATTCAGGTGCCGACGCTGGGCGTCGTTGATGCGCAGATCGAATGGGTTGCTGTCCACCTCGTCTTCGCCGCCCTGGAGCCGATCGCTGAGGTTCTCGAAGGCCTGCAGGCGCTCGAAGCCCGGCAGGCTGCGGACCATGGGCAGAATCCGCGAGTGGAAGGTTCGCACCAGCTCCCGGGCTTCCCTGGCGCCCAGTTGCCGCCCCCACAGGGCAAAGACTTGCGTGAGCTTGGTGATGAAGTCCTTGCGCGACTCCCGGGTGAAGGTCACCACGGTCATGGCGTCCAGTTCGAAGCCCAGATAGTGATGCAACAGCAGCAGGCGCAGCACCAGCGAGGTCGACTTGCCGGCGCCGGCCCCGGCGATCACCGCGGTGGCGGGTGTGTCGCTGAAAATCATCTTCCACTGCGCGGCGCTGGGTTGCGCCGCGGCGGGAAGCAGGCGGGCGACATCGGCCTTGAAGCGCTTTTTCAGCTCGGCGCTCAACGGCAGGCGCCAGTCATCGAACAGCCGGTCATCCACCCCGGGCGGGCGGTGCTCGGTGTTGCGGCTGTCGCGGATCAACAGCACCTGGCGGCCTTCCTCCAGCCCCTCGAGCCGGCCTTCCTGGTAGCCGTATTCCACGCCGGCAGTGTGGCCACTGCGAAAGCCATCGGCCTGACCATGCAGCCAGGAAGCCCGATGCTGGGCCCGCAGGCGGTTCAGGCCATGGCCGAAGAAGCGCGCCGCGAGGCGTTTCAACAAGGGCATCTGGGCCAGGGGCAAAAGCTCGGGGGGCAGATCGGGGGTGTGTTGCGACACGCGGACTCCAGGGTGTGAGGCTGAGCGGTAATCTTCGGCGGATTGTTCCACGGTATCCAGCCAATTGCTTGCAGGTCATTAACTTAAGCGATGAACCGAAGGTTTAACACCAGCTTTGCGACAAAATAATCATCTAATTTTACGATTGGATTACGGCATTTTTTGCGCTTTTTATCGATCTATAGCTGATGGAAGATGCTCGCCATCAACCAACGGTTATCGTTTTCTGGCCCGGGTACAACGTGCCATGACGAGCCCTTAATGAGGAGAAGATCATGCTTGAACTCAGACCTTTCAGCTCCCTGGGCGGCGCGCACCATGGCTGGCTGGATGCCCACCACCATTTTTCCTTCGCCGAGTACCATGACCCCAAGCGCATGCACTGGGGCAACCTGCGGGTCTGGAACGATGATGTGATCGCCCCTGGCACCGGCTTCCCCCAGCACCCGCACCGGGACATGGAAATCATCACCTACGTTCGCGAAGGGGCCATCAGCCACCAGGACAACCTGGGCAACAAGGGCCGCACCGAAGCCGGTGATGTGCAGGTGATGAGCGCCGGCACCGGGATCGCCCACAGCGAGTACAACCTGGAAGCCACGCCAACCAAGATCTTCCAGATCTGGATCATCCCCAACCAGGCAGGCTCTGCGCCTTCCTGGGGTGCCAAGCCTTTTCCCAAGGGCCAGCGTGAAGGTTTCGTGACCCTGGCCAGTGGCAAGGCTGGCGATGAGGAAAGCCTGCGGATTCGCGCCGATGCGCGGCTGGTGGCGGCCAACCTGAAGGCCGGGGAAACGGCCGAGTATCACCTGGACGACGGGCGCCGGGCTTACCTGGTTCCGGCGACCGGCGCGATTGAAGTCAACGGCTTGCGCGCCGAAGCTCGAGACGGCGTCGCGGTTGAGAATGAGCCGGTGCTGCGGGTGACGGCCCTGCAGGACAGCGAGATCGTGCTGGTGGATCTGGCGTGAAATACAGCGGCCAATAAAAAGGGGCGACCGTGATGGCCGCCCCTTTTTTTGTCTGACGGGCCCGGAGCGCCGCTCAGTTGCCGCTGATGGCGGTGTCCACCAGGGTCTGGGCTTCCTGCACCAGCTGCTTGAGGTGGTCGTCGCCGATGAAGCTTTCAGCGTAGATCTTGTAGATGTCTTCAGTACCCGACGGGCGTGCGGCGAACCAGCCGTTCTCCGTCATGACTTTCAGGCCGCCAATGGCCTGGTCGTTGCCCGGTGCATGGCTGAGGATCTGCTGGATCGGCTCGCCGGCCAGTTGGGTCGAAGTCACCTGCTGTGGCGACAGCTTGCTGAGCAGGGCCTTCTGCTGCGGGTTGGCCTTGGCATCGACGCGGACCGAGAACGGCTCACCCTGCTCGTCGCACAGGGCGCGGTAGGCCTGGCTCGGATCGCGACCGGTACGCGCGGTCATTTCCGCCGCCAGCAGGGACGGGATCAGGCCGTCCTTGTCGGTGCTCCAGACGCCACCGTCACGGCGCAGGAAAGAGGCACCGGCGCTTTCTTCGCCGCCAAAGCCCAGTGAGCCGTCGAACAGGCCATCGGCAAACCACTTGAAGCCCACCGGCACTTCATACAGACGGCGGCCCAGGCGTGCAGCGACCCGGTCGATCAGGCCGCTGCTGACCACGGTCTTGCCCACCGCGGCATCAGCGCGCCACTGCGGGCGATTCTGGAACAGGTAATCGATGGACACCGCCAAGTAGTTGTTCGGCGCCAGCAGGCCGCCGCTCGGGGTGACGATGCCGTGGCGATCGTGATCGGGGTCGCAGGCGAAAGCCACGTCGAAGCGTTCCTTGAGGCCGATCAGGCCCTGCATGGCGTAGCTGGAGGACGGGTCCATGCGGATCTGCCCGTCCCAATCCACCGACATGAAGCGGAAAGTGGCGTCCACTTGCTTGTTCACCACCTCCAGGTCCAGGCGGTAGTGCTCGGCGATCGCCGACCAGTAGCGCACCCCTGCTCCGCCCAGCGGATCCACGCCCAGGCGCAGCTTGGCGTTGCGGATGGCGTCCAGGTCGATGACGTTGATCAGGTCGGCGACGTAGGTGTTGAGGTAATCGTGGCGATGGGTGGTGTCGGCCTTCAGCGCCTGTTCGTAACTGATGCGCTTGACCCCGGCCAGCTTGGCTGCCAGCAATTCATTGGCCTTGGCTTCGATCCACTTGGTGATGTGGGTGTCGGCCGGGCCGCCGTTGGTCGGGTTGTACTTGTAGCCGCCGCTTTGTGGCGGGTTATGGGACGGGGTGATGACGATGCCGTCCGCCAGGCCCGATGTACGCCCACGGTTGTAGCAGAGGATGGCGTGGGACACCGCTGGGGTCGGGGTGTACTCGTCGCCGGCAGCAATCATCACGGTCACGCCATTGGCCGCCAGCACTTCCAGGGCGCTGGCCCCGGCCGGGGTCGACAGGGCATGGGTGTCGATGCCGACAAACAGCGGGCCGTCGATGCCCTGGGATTCGCGGTACAGGCAAATGGCCTGGCTGATGGCCAGCACATGCCATTCGTTGAAACTCAGATCGAACGAGCTGCCACGGTGCCCGGAGGTGCCAAAGGCCACACGCTGGGTAGACACCGATGCATCAGGCTGACCGGTGTAATAAGCCGTAACCAGTCGCGGGATGTCGACCAACAATTCAGCCGGTGCCGGTTTGCCCGCAAAAGGACTGAGAGTCATGCAAAACCTCTGGAAAAGGATGGTTCGGAAATGGGCCGCAGTTTACTGGCAGTT
Organism: Pseudomonas sp. JV245A; assembly: GCF_032424515.1. Taxonomy (NCBI): domain Bacteria; kingdom Pseudomonadati; phylum Pseudomonadota; class Gammaproteobacteria; order Pseudomonadales; family Pseudomonadaceae; genus Pseudomonas; species Pseudomonas sp. JV245A. Next base: position 7,868 of record NZ_VYKE01000046.1, on the reverse strand, counting down.
TGACCGCAGCGCGATGGAATCTATCCCGGCGCCCAGGCCCTTTTATGCAGCAGCCGCTTGCCGGTAAAAGGACTGCCAGGGGAAAAACTAAAAAGCCGGCGCAAGGGCCGGCAAATCGAGGCAATAAAAAACGCCAGGCTTTGCCTGGCGTTGGGATCAGACCGGTTCGACCTGAAGCGCGACCCGTTCGCGGCATGGGCATTCATCCATGTAGCGGTGCGCCTCGACAAACTCGTTGAACGCGAATACCCGGGTCTTCAGGGGGAGCAGCACCCGGTCCGCGGTGAGCTGGTTGATGTCGCGCAACGCACGCTGCAGCGCGACCTGATCCTGGACAATTCCCAACTCCGGCTTGCCAGTGAAGTTGCCGATGCAATGGACGAAGAACTGGATGTTCTTCTGGAACGCCGCGCAGGCCGGGAACGGCGTCTGGTTGCCGCCTTGCAGGCCATAGAGCACCAGGCTGCCACGGGGCGCCAGGACATCGCCGAGCATGGACATCTGCGGGCCGCCCAGGCCGTCGAACACCACGTCGACACCGCGGTTGTCGGTGAGCTTGTTGATCTGCATCAGCAGGTCCTGTTCCTCGGTGACAATCACCTTCTCGGCACCCAGGGACAGCAGGTATTCACGCTCTTCAGCGGTCTTGGTGGCGGCAATCACCCGCACACCCAGGGCCTTGCCCAACTGGACAAAGGACGGCCCGGCGCAATGGCTGGCGTCCGTGACCAGGGCAAACTGCCCCGGCTTGACCCGCGCCAGGTCGGCGTAGGCGAAATAGGCGATCAGCAGCGGCGTGTAATGAACAGCAGCCTCGATCGGGCTGAGAACATCGGGATAACGGGTCAGGGCCGAACGCGGCAGGACGATCAGCTCGCCATACACCGGGTAATCGTTGGGGCTTTCGGCGGGAAAACTCGCCACCTTGTCACCTACCGCCAGGTCGTCGACGCCCTCGCCCACGGCCGTGACCACACCGGCCATTTCGTGCCCGAGGCCCGAGGGCAGGCGCGCATGGGACGACGCCAGGTTCTGCCGCCAGAGCACGTCATACCAGCTGATACCGATGGCTTCGACTCGTACCTGCACTTCGCCTGGCGCAGGCAACGAGGCCGCATGCTCTTCGCATTTGAGCACCTCGGCCGGTCCAAACTTGTGAAAACGAATCGTGCGGGACATCGCAAACCTCGTCAAATTAACCTCTAATGCCGCGAACTTTATCCGGGCTTTGCAAGCAAGACTATCAGTGCCTATTAATAGTCGACATGCCTGGCATTGATTTCGTGCCCTTGAAAATCGGGGCGTACAGCGTGCTCGAACCTTGCCCGGCTACAAACAAACAACATTTAGCCGATGCAGAGTACCAGCCTTTCCCCGTAAGATTCACGCCGGCCATTGTTCCGATATGGTCGCTCCCGTCAAGCTCGCTGACTCTGCCAGGACTCCAGATGAATCGTAATGACCTGCGTCGTGTCGACCTGAATCTGTTGATCGTATTCGAAACACTGATGCACGAACGCAGTGTGACCCGCGCCGCCGAGAAGCTGTTCCTCGGCCAGCCGGCCATCAGTGCAGCCCTGTCGCGCCTGCGCAACCTGTTCGACGATCCGCTGTTCGTGCGTACCGGGCGCAGCATGGAGCCCTCGGCCCGGGCAGTGGAAATCTTCGCCCTGCTCTCGCCGGCCCTGGATTCGATCTCCACCGCCGTCAGCCGCGCCGCCGAATTCGACCCGGCCACCAGCACCGCCGTATTCCGTATCGGTCTTTCCGACGACGTGGAATTCGCCCTGCTGCCGATGCTGCTCAAACGCCTGCGCGCCGAAGCCCCGGGCATCGTGCTGGTGGTACGCCGCGCCAACTACCTGCTGATGCCCGCGCTGCTGGCCTCCGGCGAAATCTCCATCGGCGTCAGCTACACCGCCGACCTGCCGGCCAACGCCAAGCGCAAGGTCCTGCGCCGCAGCCTGCCCAAACTACTGCGGGCCGACACCGTGCCCGGCCCCCTGACCCTGGACGACTTCTGCGCCCGCCCCCACGCCCTGGTGTCGTTCGCCGGGGACCTGAGCGGGTTCATCGATGAGGAGCTGGAGAAGCTCGGACGCAAGCGCCACGTCGTGCTCGCCGTACCGCAATTCAACGGCCTGAGCACCCTGCTGGCCGGCACCGACATCCTTGCCACCGTGCCCGACTACACCGCCGACGCCCTCACCGCCGCCGGCGGCGTACGCGCCGAAGATCCGCCACTGCCGGTGCGAAGTTTTGAGCTGCACATGGCCTGGCGTGGCTCACAGGACAACGATCCAGGGGAGCGCTGGTTGCGTTCGCGGATTCAGATGTTCTTCGGCGACCCCGACAGCCTCTGAGCCTTCCCCAACGGCTCACTGATCTACCGAAACGCCCCCAGACTCCGCGGCCCTGTACCACGTAGGACACCCTTGGACAGATGCTCTGCCCTGTCCTGCCCAGCAGGGTCGCGCACCTGCCCTGCCCCTCAAGGAGTCTGCAGACGGCCACCCCCACGCCTTGAGCCCTTTCACCACCCGCCCCGAGAAAACTTTAGTCGTGCCCGGCAGTGACTTTGGTCGTATTGCGTAACGCCAACAGTATGTTTTGGCGGCCATTTTTTGATCCAGATCAATACTTCGACGGGTTATTCGAAGCGTTCAGCACCTTCATCGACAAGACCTATCAGGCCATCGACCCAGCCTATTAGCCGCCTACGCAAGCGGCCCATAAAATCGCCGGCACACAGCAGAATCAGCACAAGACTTGCCGTTCTATTCCACACGCGTTGTGCCCCCCATTAAAAGAGTGGCCCTTGCCACCTTGCCTGATCACCCGTGATTGAAAAATGCCTGCATAAGGAATGCGTCATGACACTTGGCAGAAGACAGTTCTTTAAACTTTGTACAGCCGGTGCCGTGGCCACCACCGCCGTATCCCTGGGCTTCGCGCCCACCACGGCCAATGCCAGCCAGTCGCGCCAGTACAAACTGCTGCGCGCCAGGGAAACCCGCAACAACTGCACCTACTGCTCGGTCGGTTGCGGCATCCTGATGTACAGCCTGGGCGATGGCGCAAAGAACGCCAAGGCGCGGATCTTCCATATCGAAGGCGACCCTGACCACCCGGTGAGCCGCGGCTCGCTGTGCCCCAAAGGCGCCGGCCTGGTCGACTACATCCACAGTGAGCAACGCTTGCTGTACCCCGAGTACCGCGCCCCGGGCTCGGACCAATGGCAGCGGGTCAGCTGGGATTACGCCATCGAACGCATCGCGCGGTTGATGAAGGACGACCGCGACGCCAACTTCATCGAGAAAAACGCCAAGGGCGTCACGGTCAATCGCTGGCTGTCCACCGGCATGCTCTGCTCGTCGGCCGCCAGCAGCGAGACCGGCTCGCTCGACCAGCGCTTCACCCGCGCCCTGGGCATCCTCGGCACCGACAGCCAGGCCCGGGTCTGCCACGCGCCGACGGTCTCGGCGCTGGCCCCGACCTTCGGCCGTGGCGCCATGACCAACAACTGGGTCGACATCAAGAACGCCAACGTGGTGCTGATCATGGGCGGCAACCCGGCCGAGGCGCATCCGGTGGGGTTCAAGTGGGTGATCGAGGCCAAGATCCGCAATGGCGCCAAGGTCATCGTGGTGGATCCGCGCTTCAACCGCAGCGCCGCGGTGGCGGATATCTACTCGCCGGTGCGCGCCGGTTCCGACGTGACCTTCCTCATGGGCATGGTCAACTACCTGCTCAGCAACGATCGCATCCAGCATGAATACGTGCGCGCCTACACCAACGCCTCGTTGATCGTGCGCAGCGACTACCGCTTCGATGACGGCCTGTTCAGCGGCTACGACGCCAAGGCTCGGCGATACGACCGCAGCTCCTGGGCCTACGAGCTGGACGAACAAGGTCACGCCCGCCGCGACCTGAGCCTGAGCCACCCGCGCTGCGTGCTCAACCTGCTCAAGCAGCATGTCAGCCGCTACACCCCGGAGCGGGTCAGCCAGATCTGCGGCACGCCCCAGGCCGACTTCCTGGAGATTTGCGAGATCATGGCCAGCACCAGCGTGCCGGACAAGACCGCGACCTTCCTCTATGCCCTGGGCTGGACACACCACACCACCGGCGCCCAGATGATCCGCGGCTCGGGCATGATCCAGCTGCTGCTGGGCAACATCGGCATGGCTGGCGGCGGCGTCAATGCCCTGCGCGGGCACTCCAATATCCAGGGCTACACCGACCTTGGCCTGCTCTCGCAGCGCCTGCCGGGCTACATGAACCTGCCGTCCGACAACCAGGCCAGCCTGGCGACCTACCTCAAGGAAACGACCCCAAACGCCCAACTGCCCGGCCAGGTCAACTACTACCAGAACACCCCCAAGTTCTTTATCAGCCTGATGAAGAGCCTGTACGGCGACAAGGCCACCCGTGACAATCAATGGGGCTTCGACTGGCTGCCCAAGTGGGACGAGAGCTACGACGTACTGAACTTCTCCAACCGCATGTATGAAGGCAAGGTCAACGGCTACATCGCCCAGGGCTTCAACCCGATTGCCGCCTTCCCGGACAAGAACAAGGCCGCCGCGGCGCTGGCCAAGCTCAAGTTCCTGGTGATCATCGACCCGCTGGCCACCGAGACTTCGAGCTTCTGGCAGAACCACGGCGAGTCCAACGATGTCGACCCGGCGCAGATCCAGACCGAAGTGTTCCGCCTGCCCTCGAGCTGCTTTGCCGAGGAAAACGGCTCGATCGTCAACTCCGGGCGCTGGCTGCAGTGGCACTGGGCCGGCGCTGCGCCACCCGGCGAGGCCTGGCACGACGGCAAGATCCTCGGCCACCTGTTCATGAAACTACGCGAGCTGTACCGCGGCGAAGGCGGCGCCTGCCCCGAGCAGGTGCTGAATATGGCCTGGGACTACCGCGACCCCTACGACCCCGCTCCCGAGGAAGTGGCCAAGCAATCCAACGGCTACGCCCTGGCCGACGTGCGTGATGACCAGGGCAACCTGATCCTGCGCAAGGGCCAGTTGCTGGACAACTTCGGCCAACTGCGCGACGACGGCAGCACCGCCTGCTTCAACTGGATATTCGCCGGTTCCTGGACCGAGGCCGGCAACCAGATGGCCCGTCGCGACAACGCCGACAGCGGCCTGGGCTGCACCCCGGGCTGGGCCTGGGCCTGGCCGCAGAACCGGCGGATTCTCTACAACCGCGCATCGGCCGACCCGCAAGGCAACCCCTGGGATGCGCAACGCAAGATCATCGGCTGGGACGGCAGTCGCTGGAGCGGCATCGATGTGCCGGACTTCCCGGTCAACCTGGCGCCGGGCACCCAGGCCAACCCGTTCATCATGCTCCCCGAGGGCCTGGGCCGGCTGTTCTCGGTGGGCGCCATGAACGACGGCCCGTTTCCCGAGCACTACGAGCCCACCGAAAGCCCGCTGGCGCACAACCCGCTGCACCCCAACGTCAGCAAGAGCCCCACGGCGCGGCTGTACGACAGTGACCGAACGCGCATGGGCAGCCGCGAGGAATTCCCCTACGTGGCCACTACCTATTCGATCACTGAACTGTTCCGCCACTGGACCAAGCACTCCCGGCTCAACGCGATTATCCAGCCGGAACAGTTCATCGAGATTGGCGAAGTGCTGGCCCAGGAAAAAGGCATCGTCCAGGGCGACCTGGTGCGCGTCAGCACCAAGCGCGGCTACATCAAGGCCAAGGCGGTGGTGACCAAACGCATCCGCCGCCTGCAGATCGACGGCCAGCCGGTCGATACCATCGGCATTCCTTGCCACTGGGGCTACGAAGGTGCAACCCGCAAGGGCTTCCTGGCCAATACCCTGACCCCGGGCGTCGGCGATTCCAACACCAACACCCCGGAATACAAAGCGTTCCTGGTGAACGTGGAAAAGGCCTGACGGAGCAACTGACATGTCCATGCAATCCCAAGACATCATCCGCCGTTCGGCCACCAACGCCTTCACCCCGGCGCCGCGGGCCCGCGATCACCAGGCCGAAGTGGCCAAGCTGATCGACGTCAGCATCTGCATCGGCTGCAAGGCGTGCCAGGTGGCGTGCAACGAATGGAACGACCTGCGCGACGAAGTCGGCCACAACGTCGGGGTCTACGACAACCCCGCCGACCTCAGCGCCGACACCTGGACCCTGATGCGTTTCGACGAGCACGAGAACGAAGCCGGCAAGCTCGAATGGCTGATCCGCAAGGACGGCTGCATGCACTGTGCCGACCCTGGCTGCCTGAAAGCCTGCCCGCAACCGGGAGCGATCATCCAGTACGCCAACGGCATCGTCGACTTCCAGTCCGAGCACTGCATAGGTTGCGGCTACTGCGTCGCCGGCTGCCCGTTCGACGTGCCGCGCATCAGCAAGAAGGACAACAAGGCTTACAAGTGCACCCTGTGCGTTGACCGGGTCACGGTGGGCCAGGAGCCGGCTTGCGTGAAGACCTGCCCCACCGGGGCGATCAACTTCGGCAGCAAGGCCGACATGCTGGTGCAGGCCGCAGAACGGGTCACCGAACTGCAGGGCCGCGGCTTTGCCGGCGCGGGGATCTACGACCCGCAAGCGGTGGGCGGAACCCATGTGTTCTACGTGCTGCAACACGCCGACCAGCCGCAGCTGTACCACAAGCTCAACCCTGACCCGCGCATCAGCAGCGCGATCGAAGGCTGGAAAGGCTGGCTCAAGCCGGCGGCCGCCGTGGCTTTCTTCGCCACCTTGGCCGGTACGGTATTCCACTACATCGGCGTCGGCCCGAACGAAGTCGAAGAAGACCTCAAGGAGAACCCGTGATGAACAAGAACAAGCTGATCCTGCGTACCCGCTTTATCGAGCGCGCCAGCCACTGGTTCATGGTCATCTGCTTCTTCATGGTGGCGTTGTCGGGGCTGTCGTGGTTCTTCCCGTCGCTGAACTGGCTCAACGGCGTGTTCGGCACACCGCAGCTGGCGCGCATCCTGCACCCGTTTCTGGGAACGGTGGTGTTCCTGCTGCTGATGTTCCTGTTCGTGCGTTTTGTGAAGCACAACCTGCCGGAACGCCAGGACGCGATCTGGTTTCGCAACCTCAAGACGGTGCTCTCGGGGGACCACAGCCAACCGCTGCAGATTGGCAAGTACAACGCCGGGCAGAAGATCCTGTTCTGGGGAATCATGGGCCTGATCAGCCTGTTGCTGCTCAGCGGCGTGGTGATCTGGCGGCCGTGGTTCGCCCAGTACTTCAGCATTCCCCTGATTCGCATCGCCCTGCTCACCCATGCCCTGGCCGGGATCTCGCTGATGCTGCTGATCATCGGTCACGCCTACCTGGCGTTCTGGGTCAAGGGTTCGATCCGCGGCATGGTCACCGGCTACGTATCGCGCAGTTGGGCCCGCTCGCACCATGACCGCTGGTACCAGCAGATTTCCAAGAGTGAGAAGAAATGAGCAGCATCAAGCTAACCCCACTGGAGCCCACCAGTGGCGGCGTGGAAGAAATCAGCGCCTTGTTGCTGCCGGACCTGCGCCAGCACTTCAGCCGGCGCGCAGCGCGCCTGCGCCAACTGGCCGAAGGTCACGAGCAGGCCGACTACCTGCGGTTTGCCGCGCGGGTGGCCGAGGCGCAACAGGCGATATTCGAGCGTTCGCCGGTGGCGGCCGAGGAGTTGCAGGCGCTGGTGGCGCGGATCGGTGATGGCGCGCCGCTGGATGTGCAGCGCCTGCCGCGCTCGGCCTATTGGCAAGCGGCCCTTGAGCAACTGATCGAGCACCTGCGCAGGGACGCCAGCGCCCCGCTGACCAAGGCCCTGGACGCCATCGGCGGCATGCCCGCCGAGCAGCGTGAAGCCTGTGCCGAGCAGTTGC
>NZ_VYKE01000458.1:0-790 GCF_032424515.1 Pseudomonas sp. JV245A | reverse complement strand
CCCGGGCCGCCTCCTCGACCTCGGCCAGCGTGGCCTCGGGACGCCCCAGGCGCAGGTTGTCCAGAACGCTGCTGCGCAGCAGGCGCACGTCCTGGAAGACAAAGGCCACCTGGCGATAGAGGGTCGCGCTGTCCATGACCCGCAGGTCGACGCCGCCGATGCGGATGGCCCCGGCGCTGACGTCGGCAAAGCGCGCCAGCAAGGTGGCCAGGGTCGACTTGCCAGCGCCCGAATCCCCCACCAGGGCGGTCAGGGTGCCCGGTTGCAGGCACAGGTCGATGCCGTGCAGCACCTGGGTGCCGTCGGGGTAGCTGAAAGCCACTTCATCAAAGATCACCTGATGCCCCTCGGGCTCCCGGGAAAATGCCGGCTGCGCCTGCACCGGGGTACTCAGCACGGTGCTGATGCGCTGCGCCGCCGCCCGGCCCTGGACCAGGGAATCGGCGCCATGCCCCAATGCCGCCACCGGCGCCGCCAGGGCCGGGCCAAGCAGGGCGAACGGCAACAGTTGCACCGGGTGCAGCCAGCCGGCCGCCGTCAGCGCCACCCCGGCCACCAGCACCAGGGCCAGCACCAGCAAGGGCGACAGCAGCACCTCGACACTCGCCCCCAGGCCCGCCCAGCGCTCCACCCACTGGGAGAAAAAACGCCCGAAACCCTGCACCGCGTTGACGAAATCCGCCTGCACCCGCTCGGCACGGCCGAAGGACTTGACCATGGCGATGCTCTGCACAAAGTTCAGGGTCGCGGTGGACAGGTCGCCCAGGGCCGCCCCCAGGCGCTGGCGCTC
>NZ_VYKE01000457.1:0-791 GCF_032424515.1 Pseudomonas sp. JV245A | reverse complement strand
TGCCATCATCCTGACGCTGCAGGAGGGTTTCACGTTGCAGGTAATCGGCGATCAGCACCGGCCCCAGCAATACCGACATGCCGGCACTGGCCGGCTGAGCTGGACTTCCGCTGTCCAGCTGATACAGCGACACCGGCTGGTGTACGCTGCAACCCGCCAGGCCAAGAACGCCGGCGAGCAAGAAAACAAGAGGAAGGCGCAGAGCAGTCATCATCCCATCCAGGTGGCGGCCACAAGGCTAGCCACAGTGTAAATACTCAAAAAAAACCTGAATAACGCCCGGCCACGCCAGCGTTTGAAAGCGCATATCATCCGTGAATATGCGCCCTGACTCCAGTGTTGTAGCGTCGATCCTGCGCTTAAATCGCAGATCGAACGCTCTAGCCCGCCCTTAACTGAGAGGCTCTACCAACAACGCATCCACCCGCTGGAAGCCGCGAGGCAGTTTGTTGCCACGGCGCCCGCGCTCGCCTTTGTAGTGCTCCAGATCGTCAGCCTTGAGCGACAAGGTGCGCTTGCCAGCCTGCAGCACCAGGGTCGCGCCGTCCGGCAGCACCGCGATATCGGTGACGTACTCTTCGCGGCTGGCCACGCGCTCACCGGGAATGCCGATGATCTTGTTGCCCTTGCCCTTGCCCAGCTGCGGCAGGTCGCTGATCTTGAACACCAGCAGGCGCCCTTCGGTGGTCACCGAAGCCAGCCAGTTCTGTTCGCGATCGGCCACAGGCCGCGGCGCCAGCACCTTGGCGTTGTTCGGCAGGCTCAACAGCGCCTTGCCCGCCTTGTTCTTG
>NZ_VYKE01000456.1:0-808 GCF_032424515.1 Pseudomonas sp. JV245A | reverse complement strand
CCAGGCGCCCCGCCAGCCACAGCAGCCACAGCAACAGCAACGGCGTACGGCTCAGGCCCGGGCGGCCGGTCCAGTTGGCCACCGCCGTCAGCAGGAAGCCGGCAACGATCGCCACGGCAAAGCCGAAGAGCATTTCGTGACGGTGCCAGGCCAGCATCCCGGCTACCGGTTGCAGGCCCGCCAGCGCTCCATGCAGCCACAGGCCCCACCCCACCAGGGCAAGGCAGGCGAAGCCGGCGCCGGCGAGGAAGAACGGGCGGAACCCCAGGCTCCAGAGGGGCTGGCCGGTCCAGCGGTGCCAGGCTTCAGGCAAAGACACAGGCAGCCCTCCCCTGGCACTGGGCCATGCGCCGCTGGGCCAGCAGGCGCATGACATAACCGATCTTCAACAGGGTCGGCCCGATAATCACCAGGCTGTGCATCAGCACCAGGGTGGCGATAGGCAAATGGCCGGAATGGACATAGGCGGCGTACACCCCCAGGCCCAGCAACAGGCTGCCCGACCACAGCAGCGCATTGGACAGGTGCAATACATGCAGCGGCGAATCGAAGTAACGGCTCATGTCGACAACTCCTCGAACACACAATGGCATGACTGGCCCTTCACGTTTCATGCCAGCGCGCAGAGCCTGTAAAACCGGGCCCTGCCACCTCAAGAGTCTTTATGACCAGATAAAGAAGAAGTCATAAAGACCGCCAACGCAGTCAATATGACTGCATTTTTCCCCGCTGCCCTTTTTCGCCGGCAAGGGCAGATTGCCCCTCTTGAGCCAATCCCCCCTCTGCAGGAGCGAGCTTGCTCGCGATG
>NZ_VYKE01000455.1:0-812 GCF_032424515.1 Pseudomonas sp. JV245A | reverse complement strand
GCCCTGCGCGTGCTGTGCCTGCAGGAAGATTCCGCCGACCGCGTGATCGAAATGCTCAAGGGCGCCATGGCCGAAAACCGCCTGGGCAACCCTGAGCGCCTGTCGGTGGACATCGGCCCGGTGATCGACGCCGAAGCCAAGGCCGGCATCGAGAAGCACATCCAGGCCATGCGCGACAAAGGTCGCAACGTGTACCAGATGGCCATCGCCGACGGCGAAGAATGCAAGCGCGGCACCTTTGTCATGCCGACCCTGATCGAGCTGGAAAGCTTCGACGAGCTGCAGCGCGAGATCTTCGGTCCGGTGCTGCACGTGGTGCGCTACAAGCGCAAGGAAATCGACCAGCTGATCGCCCAGATCAACGCTTCCGGCTACGGCCTGACCCTGGGCGTGCACACCCGGATCGACGAGACCATCGCCAAGGTGGTGGACAACGTCCACGCCGGTAACGTCTACGTCAACCGCAACATCGTCGGTGCCGTGGTCGGCGTGCAACCGTTCGGCGGCGAAGGCCTGTCGGGCACCGGCCCGAAAGCCGGCGGCCCGCTGTACCTGTACCGCCTGCTGTCGACCCGCCCGGTGGATGCCATCGAGCAGTCCTTTGCCCGTGGCGACGCCGAGAACGCCCCGGACCTGCGCCTGCGCGAAGTCCTCAGCAAGCCGTTGAACGCCCTGCAAGCCTGGGCCGAGAGCAGCAAGCTGGCGGAACTGGCGATCCTGTGCAAACAGTTCGCCGGCCAGTCCCAGAGCGGCATCACCCGGCAGTTGACCGGCCCTACCGGCGAGCGCAACAGCTACGCCATCCTGCCCCG
>NZ_VYKE01000454.1:0-817 GCF_032424515.1 Pseudomonas sp. JV245A | reverse complement strand
GCCCAGGCCGATGCGGTAGACGAAGCGCACGTCCATGTTGACGATCTGAAAACTCTGTTGCTGGGCATTGCCGCTGGCGATCACCTGGGATTTGTCATTCACGTGGCTGGCATCCCACAGGCGGTTGGCAATGGCGGGGGCCGGGCCTTCGGCAGGAGCCGCTTGAAACGGCTGCGAGCTTTCGCCCACGCTGGTGGCCAGTTCATGGACCACGCCGTTTTCCACCGTCAGTACCCGCCCCAGGGGCCAGGGCAGGCCCAGATGCAGGCCCGGGCCAAAGACCTGTACCGGCTTGCCGAAACGCTCGTAAATACCGCGATTTTGCATGGAAAGTTCATGAACGCCGGTCAACAGCCAACCTACCGCCAACACCACCAGCAATACCGGTACAAAGGCCCGGCGCATATAGGCGAAGGCCCAGATCTGCCGCAGATCGATGCCAAAACGGTTGTGCAATTCATGCTGCAGGCTGAGCAGGGGTTGGGGCGGCCAACGCAGCATGTCGGCAACAAAACTGTGGGCCAGAAGCCGGGGCTCCAGCTGTTCGCGCTGTGGGCTGAACAGCGACAGCACCGCGCGCAACAACAACTCGCCGGCCACCAATGCCGGCAGCAGCCCCGTCAGCACCGCCAGCCGTACTGGCCACAAGGCCGTGTCGCTGCTGAACAACAGGCACAGGGCGCTCACCAGCAAACAGATAATCGCCGCCCGCAGCAGTTGCGCCAGGGCGCCGGCTTCCGGCCATTCCCCTGGGTGCTCCTGGGCCAGTTGGCGTTCCAGCACCAGCAGGGCAAACGCCAGCAGCAGAGCCAGCACC
>NZ_VYKE01000453.1:0-821 GCF_032424515.1 Pseudomonas sp. JV245A | reverse complement strand
AATACTGCAGACCGCTGAAGGCCTGGCGGCCTTGTCGCAGCCTCGGCAGCGGCTACAGGAGGGGGAAGCCCAGTTCGAATACCGTGGCCTGCTCATCGCTCGTGACCCGCACCTGGCCGCCATGTAGCAGCATGATCGAGTGCACGATGGCCAGCCCCAGGCCCCCGGAGTCCCCCGGCTCGGCTCGGGACGGGTCGACCCGGTAGAAACGGTCGAACAGCCGGGGCAGGTGCTCGGGGGCGATCGCCGGGCCCTGGTTGTGCACCTGCAACCAGCACCAGCCCGCTTCGTCGTGGCGCCGCAGGCGGATCAGCGACCCTGCATCGGCATGACGCACGGCATTGGCCAGAAGGTTGCCCAGGGCCCGTTGCAGCAATTGCTGGTCAGCCCGCAGCTCGCCGGAAAAACCGTTCTCCAGGCGCAACTGGCGGTCGTCGGCCAGGGCTTCGAAGTAGTCGCACAGTTGCGCCCCGACACCGGCCAGTGACAGTACCTGCAGGTCCAGCACCGCATCGGCCTGCTCGGCCCGGGCCAGGAACAGCAGGTTCTCGGCCATGCGTCCCAGGCGCTCGAACTCTTCCATGTTGGAGGCCAGCACTTCCTGGTACTCCGCCGCACTGCGCGGCTGGTTCAAGGCCAGGCCATTGCTGCCCAGGAGGTTGTGCAACGGCGTGCGGATCTCGTGGGCCAGGTCGGCGGAAAATTGCGACAGACGCTCAAAGCTCTCTTCCAGCCGCGCCAGCATGGCGTTCAGGGCCTGCACCGGCTCGTGGAATTCCGCCGGGATGCCGTTGGTGTGCAGGCGCCGGTCGAGGCTGCGC
>NZ_VYKE01000452.1:0-843 GCF_032424515.1 Pseudomonas sp. JV245A | reverse complement strand
ATGCAGGGTGTAGGCAAGGGCGAAAGGGGTCATTCGGGTACTCCGTTCTGCGCGGGATGAATTAGCGGGGTATGATAGCGGCCGATTCGAACCACTGAAAATTTATCCAGCGTTTTGTGCGCCCGAAAAACCATGATCAGCAACGAACTCAAAACCACGATCCAGGGCGCCTACTCGCGTTTTCTCGAAGCCAAGAGCCTCAAGCCGCGTTACGGCCAGCGCCTGATGATCGCCGAAGTGGCCAAGGTCCTGGGTGATATCGACACCGACGACGAAGGCCGGCGCAGTGGCGACCCGGCGGTGGTCGCCGTGGAAGCCGGCACCGGTACCGGCAAGACCGTGGCCTACAGCCTGGCGGCAATTCCCACGGCCAAGGCCGCCGGCAAGCGCCTGGTGATCGCTACCGCCACCGTCGCCCTGCAGGAGCAGATCGTCTACAAGGACCTGCCCGACCTGATGCGCAACAGCGGGCTGAACTTCAGCTTCTCCCTGGCCAAGGGCCGCGGTCGCTACATGTGCCTGTCCAAGCTCGACATGCTGCTCCAGGAAGGCCACGCCCAGACCGCCACGGCCCAGCTGTTCGAGGAAGAAGGCTTCAAGATCGAAGTGGATGAAGCCAGCCAGAAGCTGTTCACCAGCATGATCGAAAAACTCGCCGGCAATAAATGGGACGGCGACCGCGACAGCTGGCCCACGGCCCTGGAAGACGCCGACTGGGCGCGCCTGACCACCGACCACAGCCAGTGCACCAACCGCCATTGCCCGAACTTCGGCCAGTGCGCCTTCTATAAGGCTCGGGAGGGCATGGGCAAGGTCGATGTGATTGTCACCAACCACGACATG
>NZ_VYKE01000451.1:0-847 GCF_032424515.1 Pseudomonas sp. JV245A | reverse complement strand
ACCCGCTGCTCCAGGGTCGGCAACGGCGCGCAGACGCTGAGGTACTCGGCGCTGTTGGCCCGCTCCATATCGCTGACGATGCGCTCCACGCCGTCGGCGCCATACACCGCGCGGATCGAATCGATCAACTGCAGGGTCAGGTTGGCGTGGGTATCGGGAAAGCGTGCCTGGGCCAGCTCGGTGAGCACCCATTTCTGTGAGGGCCGCCCGGCGCCCTGGGCCGGCATCAGTTGGCCGACGATCAGTTCGCTGTCCACCAGCTTCTGCAATTGCTGGCGCGCGGCTTCCTGGGACACCTTGAGCAGCGGCGCCAGGTCGGCGGTTTTCAACGGGCCGCGGGTTTTCAGCAGAAACAGGATCCGCTCGGCGGTAGCCCCGGGGCTTTTCTTCTCGGTGGAGGGGGAAATCGAAGACATCTGGGCCATTAACCAATGCACAGGTGGGGTATCAGGAGCGTCCATGACGCCGGCAACCACGCAAGCATAACAGGCTCGGGCGCAGGGGCTCGCAGCTTGTCGATCCATTGCCTGCTGCTGGGGGGAACTGCGGGAACGGCTGGAAAAAACAATTATCAAAGTATTTGCTTGTGTATTACATTCGCCCAATAGCGAACAACACACATGGAGAACGGCATGGCATCGACAAGCGGATGGTCGGCACTGTTACTGGGCAAGAACGGGCTGCGTTCTGCGGCCCTGGCCGGTGGCGTGGCCCTGCATGCAATCAACGTCTACCTGGTAACCACCCTGTTGCCTTCGGTGGTCAAGGACATTGGCGGCCTGGACTACTACGCCTGGAACACCACCTTGTTCGTGGTGGCCTCGATCATCGGCTCGGTGCTCTCCAC
>NZ_VYKE01000450.1:0-848 GCF_032424515.1 Pseudomonas sp. JV245A | reverse complement strand
CAGCGCCAGCGGGGCGAACAGCGCGTCCCGGGCAAAGGCCTCCAGCGGCAGAACGCCCTCCACCTGGACCCGGGTCCGCTGTACCTCGCTGCGCCCCGCCACCTGCCGGCCAAAGGTCGCCTGCAACCAGTCCCCCGGCTGCACCCCAAGCTTCTCGGCGGCGGTGCGGCTGAGCAGCACGCCACTCATGCCCCGGGGCGCCGGCAAGCGCCCGAGCAAGGGGTCGCCGGCCGCGGTGGGGAGCATTTCCACGGTCAGGCCGATATCCCCCGTGCCCCGGGACAGGTCCGCGGTGGCGGCGATCTGCCGGGTACGCGGCAAGGCAAAGGCCACGTCCGGACGCTGCCCCAACTGGGCGATGAAGTCGGCGCTGAAGCGCCCGCCGCCCAGGGGAATGATCTCGCGCACCGCCGGGTCCTTTTCCAGGCGCTCGGTGAGGCTGCTCACCAGCCCGAACTTGAGCCCGAACAGCACCAGCAAGGGGGCGATCACCGCCACCAGGGCCAGCACCGAACAGGCCGACAGCCAGCTGTCGGCCCGGTAGTCCTGCCAGGCCAGTGCCGCGGTCAGGGAGGCGCGCATCAGCAGGCCTCCCCAAGCGTGGCAGTGACTCCGCCATCGGCGTCGCGCTGGCAGGCGATGCGTCGTACCTGCAAGCCGTTGGCCCGGGCCAGGGGTTCGTCGTGGGTGGCGATCACACAGCACACCCCCTGGTCCCGCGACTGCTGCACCAGCAGTTGCATCACCCGCTGAGCGTTCAAGGGGTCCAGGGCCGCTGTCGGCTCGTCCGCCAGCAATACCTGAGGGTTGTGGGCCAGGGCCCGGGCGCAGCTGACCCGCTGGCGCTG
>NZ_VYKE01000449.1:0-869 GCF_032424515.1 Pseudomonas sp. JV245A | reverse complement strand
TGTCGGTGCTGCCGATCCGTGCCCAGGAGATTGCCGATTCGCTCTACGAACACGGCAAGAGCCGCGGTCACAGCCGTTCGGTGCGTGACATGCTGCTGGCCACCGCCAGCTGATCGGCGCCATCTCCGTTCTTGCGGACCTCTTCGCCGGCAAGCCGGCTCCTGCCATTCGGGGCTATCCCGGGTGTTTTTTGTAGGAGCCGGCTTGCCGGCGAAGGCATTCCTGAACCTTGGCTGAAGAACTTTTCGATTCCCTCTGCCAGGGTTTCCCTCCGGTTTACTCTGCAAATAGTGCGGCGTAAGCTGCGCGCGTTTTCAATCAGTGGAGGCCCAGTGTGGGTACTTGTTCGAGTGACAGGAGTCGGCCGGTTTCAGTAACCGGCGCAGTCCCGGCAAGATAGCGCGCAGCCTTTTTCCTGCCGCTGTCTCGCCGTCCAGCGAGATGCGGCATCCCGATCGCGAACTTCTATGGTTCGCTTCCCGACGCCACTTCCTGGCGACTTCTATTTCCCCTTCGACCCGGCCGGCTGCCGTGTCGTGGTGGCATCGACGCGCAGGTCCAGGACCTGCGGATCAGGCATGCATGGAGGATTACCCTCCGGCAACGCCCGATCGTACCTGCCTGCGGTTTTCCCTACGCCGTTGCTGCAGGAGTCATCACCATGAAGCTCACCCTGTTGAAAGAGTTCTTTGCCGGCTTCCTGCGGACCCGGCATTTCGCCCGGCACTTCCGCCGCCTGGCACTGCTGGAAAGTTTCAGCGATGCCAGCGTCAGCCGCGACGTGCCGCCGACCCTGGCGCAAACCCTGGTGGCGGCGGCCAACAGCGATGCCGCGCAACTGCTGGACCAGCTCGGCAGCCACACCGACG
>NZ_VYKE01000045.1:0-42902 GCF_032424515.1 Pseudomonas sp. JV245A | reverse complement strand
CCAGGGGCGTGAGCGGCCGCTGTGGGTGGGCTCGGTCAAGGCCAACATGGGCCATCTGGATGCGGCCGCCGGAATGGCCAGCGTGATCAAGACCATGATGGTTCTCAAGCACGCCGAGGTGCCTGCGCAACTGCATCTTGCACAGTTGAACCCACTGGTGGACTGGAAGCGTTCCCGGCTGGCGGTGCCCACGGCGATCGAGTCGTTGCCCGACCGGCCGCGCCTGGCTGGAATCAGTGGTTTCGGGCTCAGTGGCACCAACGTCCACATGATTCTCGAAGATGCCAGCGCCTATCGGCAGGCACAGCCGCAGCAGGAACGATCGGCACAGGGCCGGCCTTGGGTCCTGCCGGTATCGGCCAGGTCCGCGCAGGCCGTGGTGGAGCAGGCCAGGGCCTATGCCGTTCATCTGCCGCAGCAGGACGATGGGCAATTGCAAGCCTTTGTCGCCAGCGCCATTCATCGTCGTGATCACTTTCCCTACCGGTCGGCCGTGGTGGGTGCGAACGCCGGGCAATTGAAGAGCCAGCTGGAGCAGTTGCCGGCCCCGACCTTGGCCTGCGCGACGGACGAAGAGGATCGGCGCGGGCCCGTGCTGGTGTTTACCGGGCAGGGCGCCCAGTGGGTGGGAATGGGTCGCGACCTGCTTGAACGGGAGCCGGCCTTCCTGGCGATGATCCGGCGTTGCGACCAGGCGCTGGCCCAGTGGGCAAGCTGGTCGGTGGAGGCCGAGCTGCGCAGCGACGCCAGTGGGTCCCGCCTGCACCTGACCGAATTTGCCCAGCCCTGCATCTTTGCCATCCAGGTGGCGATCAGTGAATGCCTGCGCCAGTGGGGTGTGATCCCGGCGGCGGTGGTCGGCCACTCCATGGGGGAAGTGGCCGCGGCCTATTGCGCCGGAGCACTGGACCTGGAGTCGGCGGTGCGGGTCATCCACCATCGGGCCCAGGCCATGAAGGACACCCTGGGGCAGGGGCGGATGCTGGTGGTGGGCTTGCCCGCGCCGACGCTCCAGTCGCGTCTGGCGAACAACCCGCAACTGGAACTGTCGGTGGTCAACAGTCGAAACAGCTGTGTGGTGTCCGGCAGCCCGCAGGCTGTACAGGCTCTGGATCAGCAACTGCGTGACGAAGGCATCTTCACTTACCTGATGCCGGCGGAATATGCCTTCCACTCCTGCCAGATGGATGAGTGCCTGACGCAGATCCGCGCGGGGCTGGAGGATTTGCCGGTGTTTGCCGCGCACACGCCCTGGATTTCCACCAGTGCGATGCCCGAGGAGCCGATCCTGGCAGATGCCGACTACTGGGCGAGGAATGCCCGTGGCATCGTGCGCTTCGATCGCGCCATCGAACAGTTGATCGAGCAGGGGCACCGGCTGTTCGTCGAGATCGGCCCGCACACCGTGCTGGCGGCGTCGATCAACCAGGCCCTGGCCGACAAGGGAACCCAGGGACTGGTGTGCGGCGCCTTGCACAAGCAGGGCGACGCCGCCCTGGAGCTGGCCAGTATTGTTGCCCGCCTGTATGAGTGGGGCGCAGGTCCCGACTGGCAAGCCTTCCAACCCAGGGAGGCGGCGCTGGAGCTGCCGGCCTATCCCTGGCAGCAGGAGCGTTTCTGGTTTGCCCCGGCGCCGCGGCCGCAGCCGGCAGGGCTCGTGTCCCAGCTGCGGGCGCAGGTACTGGTGTATGACGCCCAGGGCAATCTCTGCGCCCAGGCCAACGATGTGGCGCTGAGCGTGCCGCAGCTGGCACAAATCGCTGTGCCGGCACCGGCCAAGGTGCCCGCAGCGGCGCAGCCGGTGGGGGATGTGCGGGCGCAGATTGGTGCACTGCTGACGCAGATCATCGGCGTGGCCTGTGCCGACCCGGACCCGGATCGAGGCTTCTTCGAACTGGGCCTGAGCTCGATTTCCCTGGTTGAATTCAAGCGCATGCTGGAGCGCCAGTTCGCCCTCAAGCTGTCGGCGACCGTGGGCTTCGACTATCCCACCATCAACCGGCTGGGCCAGTACCTGGAAGGGCTGCTGTCCCGGGAGCCGGCCAGCACCCCGGTAACGGTCGATACCGGGGCGACCGACGCCGCGGGGAGCGTCGCCGTGGTGGCCATGGCGTGCCGGTTTCCCCAGGCCGACAGCCCCGAGGCACTCTGGAAGCTGATGCTGGAACAGACGGACACCGTGGGGCCGGTACCGCCGTCCCGGCTCGCCGGCGCCAAGCCGGAGGAAACCTTCCCGCGGTTTGCCAGCCTTATCCAGCGCCCCGAAGGGTTCGACGAAGCGTTCTTCCGCATTTCCCCCAAGGAAGCCCGGAGCATGGACCCCCAGCAACGGCTGTTGCTGATGGTGGCCTGGGAGGCTCTGGAACGGGCCGGTATCCCTCAGGAGAAGCTGCTGGAGCAGAGGGTCGGGGTTTTTGTCGGGGCCAACTCCCACGACTACGAAACCCGGGTCCTGGGTAGCGCGCAAGGCGTGGATGCCCACTACGGCACTGGCAGTTCGTTTTCGGCGATCTGCGGGCGCCTCTCGCATTTTCTCGGCGTGCGTGGGCCGAGCCTGACGGTGGACACCGCATGCTCGTCATCGCTCACGGCCATCCATCTGGCGTGCAACAGCTTGCGTGCCGCGGAGTGCGACATCGCGATTGTGGGTGGGGTGAATGTCATCGCCTCGGCGTCGATCTTTCAATCCATGGGGCAGGCCGGCGCATTGGCCCCGGACGGCATCAGCAAGGCCTTCGACGACAGTGCCGACGGTTACGGTCGAGGGGAGGGCTGCGGCGTGGTCATTCTCAAGCGCCAGGCCCAGGCCGAGCGGGAGCGTGACCCGATTGTCGCGACGATTCTCGGTTCGGCGGTCAATCACGACGGTGCCTGTGCCGGGCTGACAGTGCCCAATGGTCCGGCGCAAGAGGCGCTGATCAGCGAAGCACTGGCCAACGCCGGCGTGCATCCGGGGCAAGTCAGCTACGTCGAGGCCCATGGCACCGGCACGGTGCTGGGTGACCCCATCGAGCTCAACGCCCTGCACAACGCCTATCGCCAGGCCAGCCCCGACAGTCCGCCGCTGACGGTGGCCTCGGTCAAGGCCAATATCGGGCACCTCGAGGCGGCAGCGGGCATCGCTTCGCTGATCAAGGCCTGCCTGGTGGTGGAGCACGGCCGGATTGCCCCGCAAGCCCATCTGCAGCGGGCCAACACCCGTGTCGACTGGGCGGCCATGAACCTCAAGCTGGCGCATCAGGCCATGGACTGGCCGGGCCGGCCGGAGTCGCGGGTGGCCGGGGTCAGTGCCTTTGGTTTCACCGGGACCAACGTGCATGTGCTGCTCAAGGGCTATACGGCGCCCGCGACAGCGCCTTTGCCACCTGCCACAGCACCAGTAGCCTTGTACCTGTCCGCGGCCACCCCGGCGGCATTGGCGGAGCTGGCCCAGCGCTATGTGTCCTTCCTGGGCGCTACCGAGCACTGCCCACAGACCATCTGCTACAACGCGCTGATGCGGCGCACGGCGTTCAAGGAACGCCTGGTCGTCCACGGCCAGGATTGCCGCGAGCTGGCTCAGGCACTACAGGCCTGGCTGGCCGGCAGCCCCATCGCCAATGACCGCAAACCCGCGGCCGGCGAACCCTGGGCGACCCTGGCCGAGGCCTTTGGCCGCGGCGCCCAGCCGCCGGGCCCCGAGCGCTTGCCGGACGGCTGTCAGGCCATCGGGTTGCCCACCTATCCCTGGCAGCTCAACGACTACTGGATCGATGCTGGCCAGCCGGCTACGGCGGTGCAGCCCGCCCGGGCAGCCTCGGGCCATCCTTGCCTGCAGGGGCTGGTACGGCCGGCCGGGCAGCTCTGGTACTGGTCGGGGGCTCTCGCTCCCCAGGCCGGGCATTACGACCCGCTGGGCGAACAGGGGTACAGGGTCAAGACTCACCTGTTGCTGGATGCCGTGCTCCAGGCGGTGCGGGAAACACCACGGGGCGTGCAGCAGATCCGCGACTTGCAGATTGCCCAGCTGCGTCTGCGCGGCGAACAGCACCTCACTTCGCACCTGAGCATCCACCTCACCCAGGCGCCTGACGCCTGCTTCGAACTGGCCTTGCAAGGGGCCGGCGACGAGCGCCGCCATGTCTGCATGAGCGGAACCCTGGTTGACTGTGCAGCGCAGTTGCAGGAGGAAACCCTGTGCGGGGTGTCGATGCTCGATGAGCCTTCACCGCCGGCGCCGGACGTTGGCCTGTGCCCATGGTCCGGGTGTGCGGCCACGGGCGGGCAGCGGGCCTTGTACCGCTTTGCCCACTCCCTGACGGCGGCCGAGCGCCAGACCCAGTTGCTGGCCAGTGTGGTCGAGCTGTTTGAAGGCGCCCACGCCGCCGCGCTGGTCGGGTTCTCCGGGCTCCAGGTATGGGCAGACCTGCCGGCGCAGGTATGGATTGTGCTGGCCGGCCATGACGCCGACAAACCCGACAGCCTGCAGGTAGTGGATGCCCGGGGTTGCCAGCTGGCGCTGTTCGAAGGTCCGCAGTTTGGCCATCCTGGTTCGTGGTACTTGCCCGACCTCCAGACCGCACCCCTCGACCTGCCGATGATCGCTCGCCAATGGCAGGACTATCCGATGCCGGGCGAGGGCGCTCGGCAACGCGAGGGCTACTGGATGGTGCTGGCCTGGAGCACTGCCGAGGTCCAGCCACTGGCTGCGGCGTTTGCGGCTGAACAGCGTCCGGTCGAAGTCATCGAGCTGCACGCCGGGCAACAACCTCTGGCCCGAAAGCTGTCCTCGGCGTTGCGCGGGGCAGTGGCCGATCCGTCCTGCCTGGGGGTGATCGTTGCCGGCGTTGAGGCTCAGGAGGCCGACGGCCTCGGTATATCCCTGGTGGCCTCTGCGGCGCTGGTACAGGCCTTCGCCGGTGCGATTGCCAGCGTCGGAACACCGGCAAAGCCGGTCTGGTTCGCCCTTCATGCCAGTGATGCTGCGTCGCCGGCCATGGCCGCTGTCCAGGCCACCTGGCAGGGCGCCGCACATATCTTCGCCCTGGAGCATCCTGCCTGGTGGGGCGGTCTGGTGACTTTGCAGGGCAGCGACAGAAGAAGCTACGCCAGCCTCTGCCGGCTGTTGCACGGCCAACCTGGCCATGATCACTTTGCGATCAGCGGCGCCCGGGTCGAGGTGCAATACCTGGTGGAGGATCAAGCCGACCCGCTACAGCGCCTGGAGTCGCCGGCGCTGAACGGAACCGTTGTGCTGCATGCCGTCCCGGGATCTGACCTGGAGCCTGTGCTGACGGCGCTCGGGCAGCGGGGTGTGCAGCGTGTGCTGCTGCTCTGCGAGGCCCCCGGGCAACTGCACATGCCTGAGCGGATGCCCGAAGCGATGGCGATCAGCAGCCTCTCGGACCTGAGCCGGGAAAACCTGGCTGACACCTTCGCGACGCTGCGAGCGCAAGACCGCATCGCCGGCTTTATCCACCTCGATCTTGACTGGCGCACGGTTGCGCTCAAGGAGCCGGAATTTGTCGTGCGAATGCAGGAAGGCGTTCGGCCGCTTGAGATCTTGCAGCAGGTTCACCAGCTGATCGATGACCCCGAAGCGTTCTTCCTGATCCTGGGCAGCGTGTCTTCCCTGCTTGGCGGGGCCGGCTTCGCCCGCTCGGCGATTGCCGATGCATATGCCTTGTGGGTGCATGCACAGCGCCGGCGCCAGGGGTTGAACTGCCAGCTGCTGCAGCTGACGCAGAGCGAACAGGAGCTTGAGCAGGACGCCGCAGCCCGCACGGCCATGCAAGGCAGCGGCCTGCAGCCTTTGCAGCGCTCGCAGATAGTGCAGGCCATAGCCCGCGTGCTGGGTGGCCAGGGCCAGTGCGGGCTGCTCAATGTCGACTGGCAACAACTCAAAGGGCTGTACCTGAGCGTGCTGCCCTGGCCCTTGCTCGAACACCTGGGTGCAGCGGATAGCGCAGCGGATCAGCGTCTGGCCGAGCTGATTGGCCTGCCACCGCTGCAGCAGCGCCGGGCCATGCAGGCGCTGGTCTGCGAGGTAGTGGGGCAGGTGTTCGGCGTTGCCGATGGCCTGGAGCTCGATGTCAGGAAGGGCTTCTTCGACATGGGCATGTCCTCGGTCATGTCGCTGGACCTGCGCTCACGGCTGGGCCGGGCGTTGAGCATCGACCTGCCTTCGACCTTCGGCTTCGAATACACCTCCATCGAACAGGTCACGGACTACCTCATGGGCCAGCTCCTGGCGCCTGAAACCCGGGAGCCGGTGGCGGCGCCCGAACCTGTGTCGCCAGCGTCGCGGCATCAGGACCTGCATGAACTGTCACGGGCCGAGCTGATTGGTGCTCTCGAAGACGAGCTGCGCGATATCGCCAATTACTAGCCCTGGGGCTGGATGACAACTGCCAGAGAATCACTGATCGAGGCCTTTATGGATAACGATGTCCGCGATGTAAGCAAGGAACAGCTGCAAGAGAGTCTTGCTCAGGCAATCACCACCATCCGTGCGCTCAAGGAAAAGGTGGCCGGCAAGAGCTCGGCGCCTGTCGAACCGATCGCCGTAGTGGGCCTGGGGTGCCGGCTGCCGGGCAGTGCCGACACACCGAAGCGGCTGTGGAGCCTGCTGAAAAACGCCACCGATGCGGTGGGCGACATGCCCAGCGACCGTCTGTACGGCACCGACTATTACCATCCTGATCCCCAGGCACCCGGCAAGGCCTACGTCATGCGCGGTGGCTTCATCGAGGGGGTGGATCAGTTCGACCCGGGCTTCTTCGGCATTTCGCCCAAGGAAGCCGAAGGCATGGACCCCCAGCAGCGCCTGGCCCTGGAGGTTGCCTGGGAGGCCCTGGAGAACGCCGCGATCGCCCCCGACAGCCTGCATGGCAAGAAGCTCGGCGTGTTTATGGGGGTCAGTACCAATGATTACGTGCGCCTGCGCCAGCAGTTGGGCGCGGTCGAGGACGTCAACGCCTACCAGTTCTATGGCGAAACCAGCTTCGTGGCCGGGCGCATTGCCTACACCCTGGGCTCCAGGGGCCCGGCGGTGGTGCTCGACACCTCCTGCTCCTCATCCCTGGTGGCCCTGCACCAGGCCTGCAACAGCCTGCGCAGCCGCGAGAGCGAGCTGGCGCTGGCCGGTGGGGTCAACCTGATCCTGTCGCCCTACGGTTTCATCCTGGTCAGCAAGCTGCGGGCCGTGGCCCCCGATGGCCGCTGCAAGACCTTCGACGCGGCGGCCGATGGCTACGGGCGCGCCGAAGGCTGCGTGATCCTTGCGCTCAAGCGGCTGAGCGATGCGGTACGCGACCAGGACCCGGTGCTGGCCGTGATCGAGGGTAGTGCGGTCAACAACGACGGCGCCAGCAGCGGCATCACCGTGCCCAACATCCACGCCCAGGAAGAGGTGATCAGGCTGGCGCTCGGCCAGGCCGGGCTCCAGGGCAGCGAGGTCGACTATGTCGAGGCCCATGGCACCGGCACCGCGCTGGGCGACCCGATCGAACTGCACGCCCTGCATGCGGTACTGGGCAAGCAGCGGCCCGTGGATGCACCGCTGCTGGTGGGCTCGATCAAGGCCAACATGGGGCATCTCGAACCGGTCGCCGGGGTGACCGGGCTGGCCAAGGTCCTGCTGTGCCTGCAACAAGAGGCCCTGGTGCCCCAGGTGCACTTCAACACGCCCAACCCGCGGATCGAATGGGATCGCCTGGCCCTGAAGGTGGTCACCGAATCCACGCCCTGGCCACGCCAGGGCAAGGCGCGGCACGCCGGTGTCAGTTCGTTTGGTGTCACCGGCACCAACGCCCATGTGCTAGTGGGCGACGCGCCGCTGCGCGAACGTGCCCAGGGGCGCGACAACCCCTGGCAGCTGATCACTCTGTCGGCCAAGGGCGAGACGCCCCGGCGCCAGATTGCCGGACGCTATGAACGTTTTATCGCCGACAACAGCCAGCTCGAACTCAAGGACCTGTGCTACACGGCGAACGTCGGGCGGGCGCACTTTGGCCATCGTTTCGCGGCCGTGGCCGATAGCCGTGAGGGGCTGCGCGAGCAACTGGCAGCCTATGCGTCACGCAAGGTCGTGGGGCATGTATTCGAAGGGCGCTGCCAGGGAGCGGCGGCGCCGCTGGTGATGCTCTTTCCGGGGCAGGGCTGCCAGTACCGGGCAATGGCCCAGGCACTGTATGACAGCGAACCATTCTTCAAGGCGCAGATCGATGAATGCCGCGCCCTGTTGCAGCCGCTGATGGACGTGGACCTGCTGACCCTGGTGCTGGACGCGGGTGCGGCCAGTGACAGCTACCTGCAACAGACCCGCTATGCCCAGCCGGCGATATTCGCGGTCGAATATGCCCTGGCGCGGTTGTGGATGCATTGGGGGGTCGCTGCCGATGCGCTGTTCGGACACAGTTTCGGCGAGATCGGTGCAATCTGTGTGGCCGGGGCGGTATCCCTGGCTGACGCGCTGCGTATGGTGGAGGCGCGTGGGCGCCTGGCCCAGCAACTGATGACGGCCGGCGGCGCGATGTACGCACTGGGCATGAGCGAGGCGCAACTGCTGGAGCTGCTCAAGGACCGGCCCGGCAGCGCGATCGAACTGGCGGCGGTCAACAGCCCGCAGGACGTGGTGGTGGCCGGGCCGCAAGCCGAGGTCCAGGCGCTGGCCGAAGCGGCACTCGCCAGCGGTTGCAAGGTCAAGAAGCTTGCGGTTTCCCATGCCTTCCATACCGCAGCCACCGAGCCGATGCTTGAAGCGTTCCGCCAGACGGTGGCGCAGATCACCTTCAGCGAGCCGCGCTTGCCGGTCATCAGCAGTGTCACTGGCCGGGTGCATACGCTCTCCAGCCTGAGCTCGCCCGATTACTGGTGTACGCACACCCGCCAGGCCGTGAGGTTCAGCGAAGGGGTCAACACCCTGATCGCAGAGCTGGGGGTGAAAACCTTCCTTGAAGTGGCCTCCGATGCTGTGTTGACGCCGCTGATCGGCCGTCACCCCCTGGCGGACGACAGCCTGGTCCTGGCCAGCCTGCGCCGGGCCGGCGATCCGTCCAGGGACCTGCGCCTGGCCGCCGCGCAGCTCTACGTGGGCGGCCATAACCTCGACTGGGCCCGGCTGCACGAGCATGACGGGGCCTTGCGCCAGGCCTTGCCCGGGTATGCGTTTCAGCGCCAGCGCTACTGGTTCGACAACGCCAGCGGCTCGCCCCTGCAACAGGTCGCTGCGGGAGCGGTCGGCCGGCTGCTGGGGCACTCGGTCAATGCACCCACTCCGGCATTCGAGTCGACGCTCGATAGCGCGCTCCTGCAGGCCGTGGGCGGCGAGATCCGCGATGACCTGGCGCTGCTGCGTCCTGACCGGTTGCTGGCAGCCCTGAGCGATGAGCTGGCCGGCCACTTGCAGCTGGACACCTATGGGGTGAGCCTCGCCAGCATCACCCCGGCCCTGGCGTTCCATGTCGATGACCAGTTGCATCTGTTCACCGAACTCAAGCCGCTGTCCGGGGCGGCCTGGGAGGTCAACTGCTCGGCCCTGAGCGCAGCGGCCAAGGTTGCCGGTGCCGATTGGCAGCCGGTCCTGTCGCTGACCCTGGAAGGCCTGCCGGCGGCTGTCCGGGGCGGCCTGCCGGACCCGGGCCATGCCGCCGCCCAGGACGCAGGCTTTGTCTACCACATGCAGTTGCCGGCAGAACCCGATCCGAACGGCAATCGCCTTGGGCAGGTCCTCGAGTACCTGGGGCAGGCGGTGCCGGGCGATGCGCCGGGCTCGATAAGCGGCATCCGCCGCTGGGTCGCCAGCCGGTCCGCTTCGCCCCGGGCACAAAGCCTGGTGATTGCCACGAGCCAGGCACATCCGCAGCAGTTCGACTGCGCCTTGTACGATGCGCACGGCCAGTGTGTAGGCAGCCTGGAAGGGCTAACCCTGGCTGCCGCCCCGAGTGAGGAGGCGCTGCGTGGCATGCTTTACCAGCCCGACGTGCTCTACAGCCTGGATTGGCTCGAACGCCCTCGCCAGCGCGCCGAAGTGCCGCAGCAGGGCCGCTTGTTCACCCTGGTCAGCCGCTCGCCGGAGACCGCCGCTCCCCTGGTCGAACACCTGCAGCGTGGCGGGCATCGTGCCCGGGTCCTGTGCCCGCAGCAGTTGCTCGATAGCGCGCGGAGGGTGCTGGCCCAGGACCCGAGCCAGGCATTGACCGATGAAGGCGAGGCCTTGGCCGCCGATATCATCGTGCTCGATGGCAAAGACATCGAGGATGCCGGCTCGACCACGCTGCAGAGCCTGTCGAGCCTGCAGGCGACACTGTTCCACCCGTTGCTGGAGATGGTCCAGGCGCTCATCGAACTGGGCCCGCGCGGTGGCCGGTTGTGGCTGGTGACCCAAGGGGCAAACCCTGTTGGCCTGGATCGCGACCAGCCCCTGCAAGTGGCGACCGGGCCGTTGTGGGGGCTGGGCAAGACGCTCGCCCTGGAGCACCCCGAACACTGGCGCGGGCTGATCGACCTGGCCCCCGACGATCCTCACTGGGCAAGGGCGCTGGCCGAAGAAGTCAGCGACCCCGATGGCGAGGACAAGATCTGCCTGCGCCCGGGCAAGCGTTATGTCCAGCGCCTGAACCATTTCAGCGCTGCGCAGTTGCCAGCACAGGCCTATGCACCTTGCCCGCAGGGCAGTTACCTGATTACCGGCGGCATGGGTGGAATTGGCCTGGCCATGGCCCAGTGGCTTCTGGATAAAGACGCGGGCGCTGTGCTGATCACCGGCCGGCGGCCACTGGAGGATGTCGCCACGGGCCTGGAGCGCTTCGGCGCTGCGGCATCGCGGGTGAGTTACGTCCAGGCCGACATCACCTCGCCCCAGGACATGCAGCGGCTGTTCTGCGGTCTGGAGGCGTCGGGCGCGAGCCTGAAGGGCATCTTCCATGCCGCCGGAATTTCAATTCCGCAGGATCTCAAGGACGTCGACCGTGACAGTTTCGACCAGGTGATGCGGCCCAAGGTCGAGGGCACCTGGTTGTTGCACGAACTGTCCCTGGGGCTGGACCTGGACTTCTTTGTCCTGTGTTCGAGCATCGCCAGTGTCTGGGGTTCGCAGCATGTCGCCAGCTACGCAGCCGCCAATCAGTTCCTCGACAGCCTGGCGTGGCAGCGTCGGGCCATGGGCCTGAGTGCCCTGGTGATCGACTGGGGGCTGTGGGCCGGCGGCAGTCACCTGTTCGACGAGCAGGTGCTGAATTTCCTCACCAGCGTTGGCTTGAAACAGATCGCCCCGGTACAGAACGTCGGCCTGCTGTCGCGGATTCTGGCCAGCGAGCTGCCCCAGATGGTGGTGTCAGGGGTGGACTGGAATCGCTTCAAGCCACTGCTCGAATCCCGCGGCCCGCAACCGCTGCTGCAGTACATCCGCAGCCAGGCTCCGACCGCCAGGGCCGGCGACAGCAGCAACGTGGAGATCCTGCAGCAACTGGCGGGCGCCGACGAAGCCGCTGCCCTGGCATTGCTGGATGACTACGTGTGGGAGCAGTACGCGCAGTTGCTCGGGGTCAAGACCGAACAGGTGCGGGCCAAGCTCGAGGATGGCGGCAGCCTGATGGACTACGGCCTGGACTCGCTGCTGGTGATGGACATGGTCGCCCGCTGCCGGCGCGATCTGAAGCTGGAGATCAAGGCCCGCGAGTTTCTTGAGTGTCCGGGCCTGATGTGGCCGGACTTCCTGGCCCGTTCGATAAAGGAACAGGGCTGCGTGGCCGAGGCCTGACGGGCCGCGGGCAGTGCAACCCAGACCCATGATCTGTGATTGAGGTGGTTATGAACGATGTGCAGTCTGGCAAGGCGCCAGAGCATTACGACATTCTCTTGGCGGGCAACAGCATCAGCGTGATCATGCTCGCCGCCTGCCTGGCCCGGAACAAGGTCCGGGTCGGTTTGTTGCGCAACCGGCAGATGCCCCCCGACCTTACCGGTGAGGCGACGATTCCCTATACCTCGATGATTTTCGAGCTGATTGCCGACCGCTATGGCGTGCCGGAAATAAAGAATATCGCCCGCACCCGGGATATCCAGCAGAAGGTGATGCCGTCTTCCGGGGTCAAGAAGAACCTCGGGTTCATCTATCACCAGCGCAGCCGGGCGGTGGACCTGGGCCAGGCGCTGCAATTCAACGTGCCCTCCGAGCATGGCGAGAACCATCTGTTCAGGCCCGATATCGATGCCTATCTGCTGGCGGCGGCCATCGGTTATGGCGCGCAGCTGGTGGAGATCGACAACAGCCCAGAGGTGCTGGTCGAGGACAGCGGGGTCAAGGTAGCTACGGCGCTGGGACGCTGGGTCACTGCCGATTTCATGGTTGATGGCAGCCAGGGCGGCCAGGTGCTGGCGCGGCAGGCGGGCCTGGTCAGCCAGGCTTCGACGCAGAAGACCCGGACCCTGGAATTCTCCACTCATATGCTCGGGGTGGTGCCGTTCGATGAGTGCGTGCAGGGCGACTTTCCCGGCCAGTGGCATGGCGGCACTCTGCATCACGTGTTCGACGGGGGCTGGGTGGGGGTCATCCCGTTCAACAACCATCAGCACTCGCGCAACCCTTTGGTCAGCGTGCTGGTTTCACTGCGTGAGGACCTCTGCCCGAGCATGGACGGCGACCAGGTCCTGGCCGGCCTGATCGAGCTGTACCCCGGCCTGGGGCGGCACCTGTCCGGCGCCCGGCGGGTGCGCGAGTGGGCGCTGCGCCAGCCGCCCCGGCAGGTCTATCGCACGGCGCTCGAACGCCGCTGCCTGATGTTCGATGAGGGCGCCGCGAGCAACGACCTGTTGTTCTCGCGCAAGCTGTCCAATGCTGCGGAACTGGTTCTGGCCCTGGCGCACCGGCTGATCAAGGCGGCGCACAGCGGTGACTACCGCAGCCCGGCCCTGAATGATTTTGTCCTGACCCAGGACAGCATCATCAGCTTGAGTGACCGGATCGCCTCAGCGGCCTATGTGTCGTTTCGCGACCCCGAGCTGTGGAATGCCTTCGCCCGTGTCTGGCTGCTGCAGTCGATTGCCGCCACCATCACCGCGCGCAAGATCAACGATGCCTTTGCCAAGGACCTGGACCCGCAAGTGTTCGATGAAATCGACCAGCTCGCAGAGGACGGTTTCTGGATGCCTCTGTATCAGGGGTACAAGGATATTCTCAACACTACGCTGGGCCTTTGTGATGACGTCAAAAGCGCCAAGGTCTCTGCTGCGCACGCGGCGAGCAGCATCTTTGCGGAGCTTGCCAACGCCAGTTTTGTTCCGCCTATTTTTGATTTTGCTAATCCTCACGCTCGTGTCTATCAACTGACCACCTTGAGAAAGCTCAAGGCGCTCTGGTGGGGCCTGATGCAAGTGCCCTCAGAGGTCGGGCGGCTGATTTTCTATCGATCCTTCAGAAAACCTTCCCTGCGCAAGGAGAGTTGAAATGGACTTCAACTACGACGATACCCAGAAAAAACATGCGGCCATGATCGCCCAGGTGTGTGCCGAGCAACTGGCGGCCTGTGGCAATGAACACTCGCGGTATTTCACTGCCCGGCAATGGGCGATCTGCGGCGAGGCCGGATTGCTGGGGCTGTCGATTCCCCGGGAATACGGTGGCCAGGGCCTGGGTGCACTGTCGACGGCCATTGCCATGCACGCCTTTGGCCTGGGTTGCACAGACATGGGCCTGGTGTTCGCGGCGGCGGCCCACCAGTTTGCCTGTGCGATGCCGATCGTCGAGTTCGCAACAGCGGAAACCAAACGCGATGTGTTGCCCAAACTTGCCAGCGGTGAATTCATCGGCTCCAACGCGATCACCGAACCCGAGGCCGGCTCCGACTCCAGCAATTTGAAGAGCCGTGCCTGGCCCCAGGCCGATGGCAGTTATCGCCTTGACGGCCACAAGAGCTTTGCCGGCAATGCGCCGATTGCCGACATCTTCGTGACTTATGCCACCACCCAGCCCGAGTACGGTGCCCTGGGGGTCAGCGGTTTTATCGTCCACCGCAGCAGTGCGGGGCTCAGGGTCAGTGAGCCCCTGGACAAGGTATGCCTGAGAAGCTGCCCCGCGGGTGAAGTGTTCTTTGACGATTGCAGGGTTCCTGAGGTCAACCGCCTGGGTGAGGAGGGGCAGGGCCGGCAGGTGTTCCAGAGCTCCATGGGCTGGGAGCGTGCCTGCCTGTTCGCAGCGTTCCTGGGGATGATGGAGCGGCAACTGGAACAGACCATCGAGCATGCGCGCACCCGGCGCCAGTTTGGCAAGCCGATTGGCGACAACCAGGCGGTTTCGCACCGTATCGCGCAAATGAAGCTGCGCCTGGAGTCGGCGCGGTTGCTGCTGTTCCGGGCGTGCTGGGGCATGGACCAGGGCGATCCGGGGCAGCTCAACATTGCCCTGTCGAAACTGGCCATCAGTGAAGGGGCGCTGGCATCGAGCATCGATGCGGTGAGGATTTTCGGCGGCCGGGGCTGCCTGGAGTCTTTCGGGATCGAGGCGATGCTGCGCGATTCCATCGGCACTACGATCTTTTCCGGCACCAGCGACATGCAGCACGAGATCATTGCCCGGGAGCTGAAGCTATGAAGCTGCTCCATGAACGGATGATGCACAGCCTTGCCCGCTACCCGCGGCAGACGGCGGTGGTGGATGAGCAGGATGCCTTGAGCTACGAGGCGCTGGAGCTCAGGACCCGGGAATTCGTGGCGATGCTCTGTGCCCTGGGGGTCGGCCAGGGGCAGCGGATACTGCTCTGGGCGCACAAGTCGGTGGACCTGGTGGCGGTCATGCAGGCGGCCCTGCGGCTGGGGGTGGTGTATGTGCCGGTGGACCCTCTGAGCCCGGTGTCGCGCCTGGAAAAGATCGCCGGGGATTCCCAGGCCGTGCTGGTCCTCTGCACCGCGGCACGCCAGGAAGAACTTGCCGGCTCCGCGCTTGCCCAGGTGCGCAGCGTGGTCCTGGACGACCCGGCCAGCGCCGGCTACTGGCGCAACATCGATACCGGCTCCAGCGTAGTGCCGACGCTGGACATCCAGCCGGACGATCTGGCCTACATCCTTTACACCTCCGGGTCCACCGGCGTGCCCAAAGGGGTTGCGCTCAGCCACGGCAATGCCCTGGCTTTCGTCGACTGGGCGTGCGAGCGCTATTGCTTCCAGCCTGGCGAGCGTTTCGCCAACCATGCCCCACTGCATTTCGACCTGTCGGTCCTGGACATCTACTGCGCGCTCAATGTGGGCGCGACGGTGTGCCTGGTTCCCGAGTCGATCGCGTTCTCGCCGCGGCTGCTGACCGACTTCATCCGCCAGCACGAAATCAGCATTTGGTACTCGGTGCCCTCGGTACTCATGATGATGATGCAAGACGGCGACTTGCTCAGCGATATCCAGGACACCCTGCGGGTACTGTTGTTCGCCGGCGAGCCTTTTCCGATCAAGCACCTGCGTGACCTGCGCGCGGCCTATGCCGATGTGCGTCTGGCCAATCTCTTCGGCCCCACGGAAACCAATGTGTGCACCGCATTCGAGGTCGGCGCCATCGATCCCGAGCGCGTGCTCCCGGTGCCCATCGGCACGGCCGCCTCCGGCAACCAGGTGTGGGCGCAAAAGCCTGATGGCAGCCGCTGCGCAGTGGGTGAAGAAGGTGAGCTGGTGGTGCAGGGGCCTACGGTCATGCTGGGCTATTTCGCCAAGCCGGCTCAGGAGGGGCCCTACAAGACCGGCGATATGGTCAGGCAGCGGCCTGACGGCAACTACGAATACCTGGGGCGTCGTGACGACATGCTCAAGGTGCGTGGCAACCGGATCGAGCGCGGGGAAGTCGAAGCCGCGCTGCTGGCCCATCCCCAGGTCAGCGAGGCCGCCGTGCTGGTGGTCGGGGAGGGGATGAACGCGCAGTTGTGGGGCGTGCTGGTCGCTCACACCCGGGGCGCTCTTTCGCTGATCGACCTCAAGCGCCACTGCGCCCAGCGCCTGCCTCGCTACATGATCATCGACAAGGTGCTGTGCCTGGACGCACTGCCACGCAACGCCAATGGCAAGGTCGATCGCTTCGCCCTGGCCAGGCAGGTGGAGGGCTGACCCATGGGAACTCCATCACGCGTGGCCAAGGACGCCTGGTTTCCCTATGCCAGCCGGCCTCGGGGCAAGATGCGCCTGTTCACCTTTCCCTATGCCGGGAGCGGGGCCTCGGTCTTTCATCGCTGGTTCCTGCCCCTGTACGACCAGGTCGACCTGTATGCCTTGCAGTTGCCGGGCCGCGAGGGTCGCAGCCAGGAGGCCTGCTACAGCGACATGCAGGCGGCGGCCAATGACGTGGCCGACTGCCTGGAGCAGTTTGGCGATGATATCCCCTGCTGTTTCTTCGGCCACAGCATGGGCGCCTTGCTGGCCTTTGCTGTCGCCGGCGTGCTGCAGGAGCGGCGGTTGCCGATGCCGCAGCAACTGATGCTCTCGGGCATGGTTGCGCCCCATGTGCGGCAACGGGTAGCACCGCTGCACCAGCTGCCGGCAGAGCAGGCCATCGCCGCGCTGCAGGCCATGGGGGGCGTGCCGGCGGTGGTGCTGGCCGAGGAGGACCTGATGCAGATGTACCTGCCCATCATTCAGGCCGACATACAGATGGTCTACTCCTACGCCGGTGCCCAGCCGCAGCCGCTGGACACCCGCATGATCTGCCTGAGCGGCGCCCAGGACCTGATTGCGCCGCCTGCGCAGATGCAGCAGTGGCGGCGCTACACCCTGGGCGGCTTCGAGCAGTTCGTGTTTGCCGGTGGCCATTTCTTTCTCGACGCCCAGGTCATGTCGCGGGTCAAAACAGTGCTGGGCAGCGCCCTGCACAATCAGCCTGGCAGTCTGGCGGTGTGAGCCGACTATTGGGCAATGGCCGCGAGGCCGGACCTGGCGAACAGCTTGAAGTGGGCTTTCAGGGCGTTGGCGTCGTGTTGCAGGACGGCTTGCAGCGGGCTGGGCTGCTGGCGATCTATCACCGCCAGCATCAGGCAGGGCGCGATGATGCTGATGGTGCAACGCGCCAGCGCCGGGTCACCGATCGGAAAGCTGGTGATCTCGCTGATGAGCGCTTCCAGCAGACGGAATTTGGGCATCACTTCTTCTTGCACAAGGCTGGTGAAATGGACAGTGGGCGCCAGTATTTCCCGTGCACAGACTTTGCTTTGCCAGCTCTGCTCATCGAGCACCCGGGTGACGATGGCATCGATGAAGCTATCGAGCTTGATCAGCGCCGGCTCTTCGCTTTGCGCCAACTGCGACAGGGCTTCGAAGCTCACCAGCTGCTTGTGTCCCTCGATCAGCACCGCCTTGTACAGGGCTTCCCGGCTACCGAAGTGGTAGTTGATGGCGGCGAGGTCGGCGCCGGCTTCTTCACAGATGAGCTTGCTCGCGGTGTTGGCATAGCCATGCTGGGCAAACAGGCGGGCAGCCACTTCGAGAATGCGGATTTTAGTGTGTTCGCCGTCGCTTCTGCTGGTTCTGCGTCGCGTGTTCATGATGTTCCTCGTGGTCTGAGCGGGGGGTTGCTTCATGGCCAGTATCTGTTATTTTCTAATTTAAATTCAAATTGAATTTTAATTAGGCCTTGGCAAACAAAGGACTCATGGATGAAGAAGCAGTTGATTGTAGGGGTTGCCGTACTGCTGGTGGCCACAGCGGGTGTTTCCTGGTTTCTCCTTCGCCCCGAGAAGCAGAACGACCACCTCAAGCTCCATGGCAACGTCGACATTCGCCAGGTGTCCCTGGCGTTCGACGGCAGTGAGCGAATCGCCGCGCTGTATGCCGAAGAGGGCGACCTGGTGCAGCCAGGCCAGGTCCTGGCGGAACTCGACACACGCACACTGCGCCTGGAAATAAATCGCTCCAAGGCCAGGATCGGCGCCCAGGAACAGGCGCTGCTGCGCTTGAAAAATGGCACACGGCCTCAAGAGGTCGAGCAGTCCAAGGCACGTTTTGATGCCGCCCAGGCGCAAATGCAGCTGGCTCAACTGCACATGCAGCGCCTGCGCAGGATCGCCGACGACACCCAGGGCAAGGGCGTCAGCCAGCAACGCCTGGACCAGGCAGTCGCCCGCTTGCAAGTGGCCAAGGCCCAGTCGCAGGAGCAGCGCGAATCCTGGACCCTGGCCAAGATCGGCCCACGCAATGAAGACATCGCCCAGGCCACGGCCGACCTGCAAGCCTCCAGGGCCGACCTGGACCTGCTGGAACATTACCTGGCGCGCGCTCAGCTCAAGGCGCCGACCCAGGCCCGGATCCGCACGCGCCTGCTGGAGCCGGGGGATATGGCCTCGCCGCAGCGCCCGGTGTTTGCCCTGGCCCTGACCGACCCCAAGTGGGTACGGGCCTATGTCAACGAACGCCAGTTGGGCCACATACGTGCGGACCAGATGGCGCGGGTCTACACCGACAGCTTTCCTGACCAGGCCATCGACGGCAAAGTCGGCTACATCTCCTCGGTTGCCGAATTCACCCCCAAGTCGGTGGAAACGGAAGACCTGCGCACCAGCCTGGTCTACGAGATCCGGGTGCTGGTCAAGGACCCTGACGATCGCCTGCGGCTCGGTATGCCGGCGACCGTCTACCTTGACCAGGCACCGGTGGCCGGGGCCACGCCATGAGTGCGCCAGCGGTAACGGTTCAGGCTGTTGAACTGGTCAAGCGCTTTCGCAGTGGAACGCGAGAACAGTTGGCTCTGGAGCAGGTTTCTCTGGAGGTGCCCAGTGGCAAGTTGAGTGCCCTGGTGGGGCCGGACGGGGCC
This sequence comes from Pseudomonas sp. JV245A, assembly GCF_032424515.1. Lineage (NCBI taxonomy): Bacteria > Pseudomonadati > Pseudomonadota > Gammaproteobacteria > Pseudomonadales > Pseudomonadaceae > Pseudomonas > Pseudomonas sp. JV245A. The sequence goes on along the minus strand of NZ_VYKE01000045.1, from coordinate 24,148 downwards.
GGAAAAACCACCCTGTTGCGGATGATTGCCGGCTTGCTCAAGGCCGACGAAGGGCTGTTGAAGGTGCTGGGGCTGGACGTCGCCGCAGATCCGCAGCAGGTGCAGGACCTCATCAGCTACATGCCGCAGAAGTTCGGCCTGTACGAAGACCTGACGATCCAGGAAAACCTCGAACTCTACGCCGACCTGCATGGCGTGCGCGCCCAGCAGCGCGAGGAGCGCTTTTCCCGGTTGCTGCAGATGATGGACCTGACGCGTTTTCGCGACCGGCTGGCCGGACAGCTTTCCGGCGGCATGAAACAGAAACTGGGGCTGGCCTGTACCCTGGTCCGCTCACCGCAGCTGTTGCTGCTGGACGAGCCCACCGTGGGGGTGGATCCGCTGTCGCGGCGGGAACTGTGGAGCATCATCGAACAACTGATCGAGCAGGAAAACCTCACGGTGCTGATCAGCACTGCCTACATGGACGAGGCCCAGCGTTGCGCCCAGGTCTTTGTGCTGTACCAGGGGCGGCTGATCGCCCAGGGGCCACCGGCGCAGTTGTGCCATCTGGCGCAGGGCCTGTGCTATGGCGTCGGCCCCGAGGCCGGCACCCCGGCCAGGCTGTTGCAGGCGCGCTTGCTTGACGACAATGAACACATCATCGATGCCGTGCCCGAAGGCGGCATGGTTCGCTTTATCCGCAGCGCCCAGGTGCCTCTGCAGGCCATTCCATCCCTGGCTGGCCAGGCCTCTCCCCAGGCGCTGGAGGCCCGCCTCGAAGATGGCTTCATGGTGTTGCTCCGGCAACAGGTTGGCAGCGTTGCAAGCCTGGACGAGCCGGCGCAGGCGCCCGCCAGCGACGGCCAGGGCGACGCTGCCTCTGGGCGTGCGGTGGTCATCGAGGTCCGCGACCTGGTGCGCAAGTTCGGGGACTTCACCGCGGTTGCCAGCACCTCGTTCGAGGTGTTGAAGGGCGAGATATTCGGCTTGCTGGGCCCCAACGGAGCCGGCAAGACCACCACGTTTCGCATGCTTTGCGGTTTGCTTCCCGCCTCCAGCGGGCACCTTGAGGTGGCCGGCGTCAACCTGCGCACCGCACGGGCGGCGGCGCGGCGCAAGATCGGCTACGTCTCGCAGAAGTTCGCCCTGTACGCGAACCTGTCGGCCCTGGAGAACCTGCGCTTCTTCGGCGGCGCCTATGGCCTGCACGGCGCGAAGCTGAAAGCGCGGGTGGCGTTGATGCTCGAACAGTTCGACCTCGACGAACACAAGCACCTGCGCAGCGGCGAGCTGCCCGGTGGCTACAAGCAGCGCCTGGCCATGGCGGTCGCGCTGCTGCACGAGCCGCAGATCCTGTTTCTCGACGAACCCACCAGCGGTATCGACCCCTTGGCCCGTCGGGCGTTCTGGCGCCGTATCACCGCCCTGGCGCAAAGCGGCACGACGATCGTGATCACCACCCACTTCATGGAAGAGGCCGAGTACTGCGACCGTATCGTCATCCAGGATGCCGGACGGCTGCTGGCCCTGGGCACTCCGGAACAGGTACGCCACCAGGGCAGCGAGTCGCTTGCCGACATGAACAGCGCCTTCATTGCCGTGGTCGAGCGTGCTCGGGCCCAGGCCAGCGCCCCGGTGCAGTGAGGAATGACCATGACTGACTCCAATCGATCCGCCTCAGGGTTCAGGCGCAGGCTCATTGCGCTCACCCGAAAGGAGTTGCGCCAATTGATGCGTGACAAGAGCAACCTGGCGATAGGCATTGTCCTGCCCATCGTACTGATCCTGATATTTGGCTACGGCCTGTCCTTGGACATTCGCAACACGCCGCTGGCCGTGGTCCTGGAAGACAGCTCCCCCAGCGCCCGCAGCGTGGTGGCGAAGCTTGCGAGTTCGGACTACTTCTCGGTGGTCCAGGTGACCAGCATGGCCGAGGCCCAAGCGCTGATGGACAAGCGTCGGGTCGACGGCATCGTGCGCGTGCCGGCGGATTTTTCCAGGCGCCTCGAACAGCAGGATGCGCGCTTGCAATTGCTCCTGCATGGCGCCGATGCCAACAGCGCGGCGACCCTTGGACGCTATGTCAGGGGCGCGCTGAATGTCTGGCAACAGCAGCAGTTCGACCGCTCCCGGCAGCCCCAGTCGGCCGGTCGGGTGCTGGTCGTTGAACGCATGTGGTTCAACGCCGCCAACAGCAGTACCTGGTACCTGGTGCCGGGGCTCATCGCCCTGATCATGACCCTGGTGGGTGCCTTCCTGACCTCTCTGGTACTGGCCCGGGAGTGGGAGCGGGGCACGCTCGAATCACTGTTCGTCACCCCGGTCAGGTCGATCGAAATACTCCTGGCCAAGATCATTCCCTATTTCCTGGTGGGCCTGCTGGGCCTGGTGATGTGCCTGGTTTCGGCGCGGTTGCTGTTCGAGGTACCGATCCAGGGTTCGCTGGTGCTCCTGCTGTTGAGCTCCATGCTCTACCTGCTGGTCACCCTGGGCATTGGCCTGCTGATTTCGGCGAAGACACGCAACCAGTTCCTGGCCAGCCAGATCGCGATCATCTTCAGCTTCCTGCCGGCGCTGATGCTCTCGGGGTTCCTCTTCGATCTGCGCAATGTGCCGACGTTCATCCGCGTGGTGGGCTCGATCCTGCCGGCGACTTACTTCATGGAACTGGTCAAGACCCTGTTCCTGGCTGGCAACAACTGGCCATTGATCGCCAAGAACCTCGCAATCCTCGTGGCCTACGCCGTGTTCCTGTTGAACGCTGCACGCCTGTGCACCCGCAAGAAGCTGGATTGAAGCCATGGACAAGCTGATGAATTTCCTACGCGAGTTGCTGTTCCTGTTTCAGAAGGAGTTCCTGGCCATCGTCAAGGACCCGGCCAACCGGGTGATCCTGATTGCCCCGGCGATCGTCCAGTCATTGCTGTTCGGCTACGGCGCCACCTACGACCTGAACTACGTGCCCTATGCCGTGCTGGATCAGAGCCAGGGGCGCGCTTCGACAGAGCTTTTGGCACGCTTCGATGCCTCCGGGGTATTTGCCCGAGTGTCGACCCTGACCAGCGTCGATGAGATCGCCCCGGTAATCGACCGGGGCAGTGCCTTGCTGGTGCTGCATATCGCCGCAGACTTCGACGAGCGCCTGAGCCGGCATGAAAACGCCGGCTTGCAGTTGATCCTCGATGGGCGCAACTCGACGACCGCGGGAATGGCGGCCGGGCATATCGCCAACCTGGTGGCTGACTTCAACCAGCAGTTCCTGGCGGTGGACAACGCGCCGGTACGCCTGGAGACCCGTGCCTGGTTCAACCCCAACCTGCAAACCCGCTGGAACATAGTGCCGGGCCTGATCGCCGCGCTGAGCATGATCCAGACCCTGATGCTGGCGGCGTTGTCGGTAGCCAGGGAGCGCGAGCAGGGCACCTTCGACCAACTGCTGGTGACTCCGCTGACGCCTTTCGTGATCCTGCTGGGCAAGGCCCTGCCGTCGGTACTGATCGGTCTTTTGCAGTCCAGCCTGATCCTCCTCATCGGCCTGTTCTGGTTCAAGATCCCCATGATCGGCTCCGTGCTGGACCTGTACCTGGGGCTGTTCGTCTTCACCAGCGCCTGCGTGGGCATCGGGCTGTCGATCTCGGCGCTGTCGGCCAACATGCAGCAGGCCATGGTGTACACCTTCGTGCTGATGATGCCGCTGATCCTGCTCTCCGGCCTGATCACCCCGGTGCACAGCATGCCCGAGGCCCTGCAACTGCTGACCTATCTCGATCCGCTGCGCTTTGCCATCGACCTGGTCAGGAGGATCTACCTGGAGGGGGCAACGCTGGCGGATGTGTCCTGGAACCTGGTGCCCATGTTTGCCGTTGCGCTGGTGACCCTGCCGCTGGCTGCGTGGCTGTTTCGCAATCGATTGGTGTGATAAGGAACGTCATGAAAACTACTCACTCTGGATACCTGCGTAATGGGCTGACGCTGGCCATGCTGCTGGCCATCACCGCCTGCACCGTCGGGCCCGATTTCAAGGCCCCGGCAGTTCCCAGCCCGGAACGCTGGACGGATTGGCACAGTGGTCCGCCAGCGTCTTCGGTGCCGGGCAAAGCCCCGGCGACCACCTCGCAAACCGCAGACGGCAACTGGTGGCAGGTGTTTGGCGACCCGGTGCTGGACCAGCTGCAGGCCCAGGTGCGCGAAGGCAGCCCGGACCTGCACACGGCCTTGCTGCGGTTTGCCCAGGTGCGGTTGCAACGCCAGATAGTCGCTTCCCTGGAAACGCCCGAAGTGTCCTTTTCCGCGGCGGCTTCGCGAAACCGGCAAAGCCGGTATGCGCCGAACAATCGAATGCTTGAAGCCTTGGGCAGCGACAGTGATGCCCTGGAAAAGGTGCTTACCGACCCTTATAGCCTGTACCAGGCCGGGTTCGACGTTTCATGGGAGCTGGATCTCTGGGGGCGGGTGTCACGCCTGGGTGAAGCCGCCCAGGCCGAGGTCGATGGTGCGGCCGCGACCCTGGACGACGTGTTGCTCAGTGTCTCCAGCGAGCTGGCGCGAAACTACTTCGAAGTGCGTACCGCACAGCGCCAGATCCGTCTTCTGGAGCAGGAGGCACAGATCCTGGCCGCGCACCTGCAAGTGGTTGCCGTCCAGGCCCGGGAGGGCGAGGAAGATGGGTTCGCGGTGGAACGCCAAGAGGCACGGCTGGCCTCGCTGCATGCACAGATACCGGGTTGGAAGGCGCTGCACACCCAGGCGGGCAACCGTATTGCGCTGTTGCTGGGGGAGCATCCCGGAGCCCTGGAAACCTTGCTCGCGGAGCGGCCTGATAATGCCTTGAGCCGCCCGCTGCCCAACCTGCAGTTGGGCCTGCCTGGCGACCTGGCCCGGGAGCGTCCGGACATCCGCGCGGCCCAGGCCCGCTTGCACCGGGCGACGGCGGGCATCGGAGTGGCCGAGGCCGAACTGTACCCGAGCGTGATGCTGGGGGCCGACTTCGGCTTCGAATCCTACAAGAGCGGCCAGTTTGCCGACTGGAGCAGCCGCACCTGGTCGGTAGGGCCGCGCCTGGACCTGCCGCTGTTCGACCGTGGGCGGCGCAGCAAGACCGTGGTCCTGCGCACACTCGAACAGCAAGAGGCGGCCGTGGCATTTCACCAGACCGTACTGGCAGCCTGGCAGGAAGTGGACGATGCGATGAGCCGCTACCACAACGAATACCAGCGTGCCGCGCACCTCAAGGACAGCTATGACAGCAAGGCCCGCACCTATGAGTGGACCCGCGTCCGGTACGCGGCCGGGGAGGCCAGCTACCTGGAGGAACTGGAAGCGCAGCGCACCGTGCTGGAGGCGCAGCGCGACCTGGTCAATAGCGACAGTCAACTGCGTACTCACCTGATCAGCATTTACAAATCCATGGGTGGGCATTCCACCTGAGCCCCTGAAACGCTGCCTCTGGCAGCACTCCCCCCAGACCCACTTTCCTAACGGAATAGGAAGCCATGCAAATGGATGACCTCTACAAGATCGCGCTTTTTTCGTCCCTGATACTGGTAGTGCCGGGGCCCTCAAACACCTTGCTGCTGGCCTCGGGCTTCAAGTTCGGCGTGTTGCGCTCGCTGCCACTGGTGTTGATCGAAATGCTCGGCTACACCGTTTCGATCTGCACCTGGGGCTGGGGGCTTGTGCTGCTGTCCCACGACTACCCGTGGCTGATCCACCTGATCAAGCTGCTGTGCGCCTTGTACATAGCGGCGCTGGCCTTGAAGACCTGGAAGACCTCTACCACCGGAGCCCAGCACACCGAGCGCTTTGAGAGCTGGCCACGGCACCTGTTGATTGCGACCTTGCTCAACCCCAAGGGGCTGATCTTCGCCAGTGTGATCTTCCCGGCCAGCTCATTCGCCAGCCTGGGGGATTTCCTGCCGTCATTGAGCGCTTTCTTCCTGGCACTGGCGCCAATAGCCTTGCTCTGGGTCTCGCTGGGGGCGGGCATTCGAGCCCAATACCTGGGGCGGGTTTCTGGACCGCTGTTTTCCCGGGGCACCGCCGTCGTTCTGGCGCTGTTTTCCGCCACCCTCACTTACACCGTGGTTCGTGCGGTGTAGGTGTTTTTGCCGCGGCTTTCAGCGCCCAAGTGAGGCTAGGGCAATGGCGCTGTTGAGAGAGGCCCTTGTACCCCCCGTGTTCCAGCACCGCTCTGTTGTCGCCAGCACCCGGGGGCTCATTCCACGTAGCGCAGCCACACATGGGTGCGACCGCTAACAGCCTCGACAACCGTTGAAACCACGGCTTGCCGGTCTTCCTCGGGGGTGTTGTAGAGCGCACAAAAATCGCTCGCCACCGCGCTGGCTACGCAAAGGTCGGCAGGCCCTGCACGCAGGAAGCCAAGGTAAGACGCGCCAACCCCCTTCATCCGGGATTTTGCTCGCCAGTGGGGCGGTTTTTGGGACGGCGCGCACCCACGGGCGCTGAGCGGTGGCGTTGATCCGATGAACAGGGCGTTTGGCGGATGCTAATCTGCGCCTTCCGGACAAACGGTGGGCCAGTGGATGCAGAGGATGTTGAGTGAAGCCGAGCTTCACAAGGTGCTGGAAGCGATCGAAAGCGACTCCTGCCATGACCTGAATCGTCTGTATGACGGGATGCAGATAGACCGGTGTGCTCTTTTCAATCAAGTCGCCATGGCGGTGGCCCGGCTCTTTATCGAGGGGCAGCGCGACTTTCATTACGGCGATGCGGTCATGAATACCTTGTTCAGTGACATTGTTGATGTGTCCTTGAACGCTGACATGCCCGAGCCGGCCTTTTCCATCTACCTCGCGTTTGATGCGGGAGAGTATCGTCACCCGGGGGATGGGCAGGATGAGTTGCCTTGGGAAAAGTGGACGCGGCCGGCGCTTGAACGGATTCTGCGCGAAGCCGATGAGGGGGCGTCGGCCGAGGTTTAGCCGGCCTGGGTCGCGGCCAGAACCGCCGGCGAACTCACGCGGTTTCGCTACGGCTCCAGCATCAAGCGGCGCCAAAGGATCTGTGGCAGCGCGACAGCATCGGCTGGCGCTTGCGGCTCCGGCCTCTCCGGCGCCTGGGCTGACGTTGCCTCGCGGGGCCCAGGCGCTCTTGTCGACTCGGTCGGGTCATCGGTCGGCGATGGGGTCATTTGATCCTGACCACCACCTTGCCCTTGGTTCGTCCCTGCTCGACGTACTGCAAGGCCTCTGCCGTCGATTCGAAACTGAAGCTGCGATCAACCACAGGCTTGATGATTCCGGCCTCGATCAGCGCGGTGATCTGTTGCAGCTGGGCGCCGTCGGCCCGCATGAACACAAAGGCGTAGCGGACGTCCCGCTGGCGCGCCTTGCGCCGGATACCGAAGCTCAAGAGGCGCATGACCTGCTGCAACGGCCAGGCCAGCCCTTGCTCCTGGGCGAATTGCACCGTGGGTGGCCCGGAGATGGAAATCAGCTGTCCGCCGGGCTTGAGGACCTTGAGGGACTTTTCCAGTACGTCGCTGCCCAGGCTGTTCAACACCAGGTCGTAGTCATGCAGGACGCTTTCGAAGTTCTGCTGCTTGTAGTCGATCACCTGATCGGCGCCCAGGGCTTTGACCCATTCGACATTCGCCGTGCTGGTGGTGGTCGCGACGAAAGCGCCGAGGTGTTTGGCCAGCTGGATGGCAAGGGTGCCGACACCGCCTGCGCCTGCGTGGATCAGCACTTTCTGGCCCTTTTTCAGTTGGGCGGTTTCCACCAGCACTTGCCAGGCGGTGAGTGCGACCAAGGGGATCGACGCGGCCTCGGTCATGCTGGTGTTGGCAGGTTTCAGGGCGATTGCGTTTTCGTTCACGGCGATCCACTGGGCGAACGTCCCGATCCGTGTTTCAGGCGGGCGCGCGTAGACTTCGTCTCCCGGCTTGAAGCGTTGCACTTGGGGGCCAACCTCAACCACGACGCCCGCCAGGTCGTTGCCCAGTACGAGCGGCAATGCATAGGGCAGGATCAGCTTGAATTCGCCGTTGCGGATCTTCGAGTCCAGCACGTTGACGCTGCTGGCGTGGACCTCGATCAACACGTCGTGGGCACCCAGCGTGGGCGTGGGCGCTTCGCCCATGCGCCCACTGTTCTTGCCATAGCGATCAATTAGAAAGGCTTTCATCGTGGTGCGGCTCTTGTCGGTTGGAATAGGTGTGGGCGGTGCTTGGGTGGGGTTGCTGTCATGGGGCTCTGTCCTCAAGGAACGCCCGGACCTTGGCCACGAAGTCCGCGTGGTACTGGAAAATGCCGCCGTGCCCGGCGTCCTCATACATCACTAGCTGTGCGTTGGGGACACGCTTGGCCAGGGCATGAGAGTTGATGCTGGGCACCATGATGTCGTTGTCGCCATTGACGATCAGCGTCGGCGCCCGCAAGCGCCCAAGATTCTGCGGTGCCTGTCTGCCCCACGCGGTGATGGCTTGCAACTGGCGCAGGAAGGCGCCGGGCGTTGGGCCCTTGTCGCGATGCTTGCTGCGGGCTTTCAGGCGTTGCAGATATTCCGAGGCGGCTCGACGACCATTGGGCGTCGAGGTAAAGAACAGGTAGTACTTGGGATCGCGCAAGGTCAGCAAGCCTTTGAGCATCAAGGGCCAGGTCACCGAGCCGACCTTGTCGATACCGGTGCCGCCGGCCGGTCCGGTGCCGGTGAGAATCAAGCGGCGCACCAACTGGGGGGCTTGCAGGGCGATGTCCTGAGCGACGAAACCGCCGAGTGAGAAGCCCAGGATATCGACGCTCTTGAACCCCAGGGCCTGTATCAGCTCAATGGCGTCTTGCGCCATGTCGCCGACCGTCAGGGGGGCGGTTCCACCCGAGCCGCCGATGCCGCGATAGTCGGTGGTGATGACTCGCCGGGTCTGTGCCAGCCCATCGATTATTGCCGGGTCGAAGTGGTCCAGCACCGCGCCCCAGTGGTTAAACAGCACCAGGGGCACGCCGCCCGCGGGACCGGTATCGCGATAGGCGAAGGGAATGCCCCTGACCATGATCGACTGGTTCGCCGCGTTGATGAACGACGTCTGCAAAGCCGGGGGGAAGGTTGTCTGCGTTGGATTCATTGCTACTCCGAACAGCGGACCGGATTCGTCGCAGTGCCTGCCGCGAATCCGCCGCGAATGCTCGCTACCTGAAGATCACTCTTGGGTCTGGTAACGCTGGGCAACCTCGGATTGACGGATGTGCCCCAGCAGGCCCTGACGTGCACTCTGCAGGTCATCCCAGGGTTCAGCCTGTTGCAGTGGCGGGATGGTCACCGGTTCGCGCCGATCGAAACCGACCAGTGCGGCATCCACCAGATCGCCCACTTCCATGATTTCGTCCAGGGTAGTGATGTCGACGCCGGAGCGGTCCCAGATTTCCGTGCGGGTGGCGGCCGGCAGCACGGCCTGCACGTACACGCCCCGGGGCGACAGTTCCAGGCTCAGGCCCTGGGACAGGAACAGCACGAAAGCCTTGGTTGCACCATAGACCGTCATGCCGAACTCCGGCGCCAGGCCCACCACCGAACCGATGTTGATGATCGCGCCGTCACCGGCTTTGGCCAGGCGCGGGGCAATGGCACTGGCCAGCCGCACCAGTGCCGTGGTGTTGAGGGCAACCAGTTGCGCAACGCTGTCGGTGCTTTGCTCGATGAAGTTGCCGGACAGCGCGGCGCCGGCGTTATTGATGAGGATGCCGATACGGGCGTCGTCGCGCAGGCGGCTTTCAACGGTTGTCAGATCGCTGAGTTGGGTCAAATCCGCTTTCATCACCTCGACGGCGACCCCGTGTTCGCCGCGCAGTCGGGCTGCAAGTGCGTCCAGGCGTGCCCGGTCGCGGGCGACCAGGACCAGATCATGGCCACGTTGCGCGAAGCGCTCGGCGTAGATGGCGCCGATGCCAGTGGAGGCGCCAGTGATGAGAACGGTAGGGCGAGTGTTCATGGAATCATCTCTCTTTCAGAATGGGTGAAAACGGACAGCTCGGTTTCTGCTTGCTCAGCTTGCGCTGGCGCTCGAATCAACCAGCGTCGGGTAGTCGATGTAGCCTGCCGCGCCGCCGCCGTAGAGGGTGGCGGGATTGAATGCGGACAGCGGCGCGCCGCTTTGCAGGCGCTCCACCAGATCCGGGTTGCCGATGAACGGGCGACCGAACGCGATCAGATCGGCCTGGTCTTCGGCGAGCCGTGAGGTTGCCAGCTCCAGGTCATAGCCGTTGTTGGCGATGTAGGTGTTTTTGAAACGCTGGCGCAGGGCGGCGAAATCCAATGGCGCCACGTCACGTGGGCCACCGGTCGCGCCTTCGACCATGTGCAGGTAAACGACGCCGAGGGCGTCGAGTTGATCGACGACGTAATCGAATTGCGCCTGCGGATTGCTGCTGGAGACACCGTTGGCTGGCGACACCGGCGACAAGCGCACCCCGGTGCGATCCGCACCGATTTCATTGACCACGGCAGCGGTGACTTCGAGCAACAGACGCGCACGATTTTCAATCGAGCCGCCGTAAGCATCGGTGCGCACGTTGGCGCTGTCCTTGAGGAACTGATCCAGCAAATAGCCGTTCGCGCCGTGAATTTCCACGCCATCGAACCCGGCAGCGATAGCGTTTGCCGCGGCCTGGCGGAAATCGGCGACGATCCCCGGCAGTTCGTTGATGTCCAGTGCGCGGGGCTCGCTGGCGTCTTCAAAGCGGTTATTGACGAACACCTGGGTGGCCGCACGCAGCGCGGAAGGGGCCACGGGGGCGGCGCCGTTTTCTTGCAGATCAACGTGGGATACGCGGCCGACATGCCACAGTTGCACAAAGATCTTTGCGCCCTGGGCGTGGACCGCGTCGGTCACCGTGCGCCAGCCATCAATCTGCGCCTGGGTGTAGATCCCGGGGGTGTCCTGATAGCCCTGGCCCTGTTGGGAAATCTGCGTGGCTTCGCTGATCAGCAAGCCCGCGCTAGCGCGTTGGCTGTAATAGGTGGCGGCGAATTCACTGGGAACAAAGCCTGCGCCCGCGCGGTTGCGGGTCAGTGGCGCGAGGACGATGCGGTTCGACAGCGTGAGGGCGCCAAGGGTGTAAGGGGTGAACAGATTCTGATCGGTCATCTGGTGTCTCTTCCGTGCCCGTGGGTGGAGGTCGGTGGTGCGTGCAATTAGGATGATGATCGAAATCTAAACTGTCAACGGTTTTGATTGTGATCGACATCTATGTATGATTGGGCCCATGATTTCCCAATGAACATGAGGTATTGCACGTGAGAGTGAGCAAGGCCCAGGCGCAGGCCAATCGAGAGCACATCGTTGAAACGGCCTCAGAGTTGTTCCGTGAGCGCGGCTTCGACGGTGTGGGTGTGTCGGATCTGATGGCGGCGGCCGGTTTCACCCACGGCGGCTTCTACAAGCATTTCGGCTCGAAGGCCGACCTCATGGCCGAGGCCTCGGCCTGCAGCCTTGCCAAGTCGCTGGCAGGCGTGCAGGCGCTGGATGTGCCTGGCTTCATCGACGTCTATGTGACCAGAGAACATCGCGACGGACGTGGCAGCGGTTGCACCATGGCCGCGTTGTGTGGCGATGCGGCGCGCCAATCGGATGATGTGAAAGCGACGTTTGCCGAAGGGGTCGAGCACACCCTGCAAACCCTGGGGGACAAATACCCGACCCGGCCGGATGCCGCTCCGGAGGAGGGCAGACGGAAAATGATCGACCTGCTGTCCCGTGCGGTGGGTGCGATCATGTTGTCGCGTGCCTGCCCGGATGATTCCGCGCTGGCGGATGAGATTCTTGAGGTGTGCCGCGCTGAGATGTTTGCTTCGTTGGCGGTTGATAAAGGCGAGTCGGCGTAGAGGGGGGCATGCCAGGGTTGTGCGCTTGCGGTCGTTGAGCGCACGTCGGCGTCAATTATGATTTGAAACGTGTCTCGGATCTGCCTGGGCGCACACCCGTGTCAAATTCTTCCTTCACCTTGACTGACGATTCGGCATTTCCAAGATCAGCCTCAATGGGGCCAATGCAACCCCAACAGTCACCGCCACAATCGACCGAAAGCGGATCGTCTTTGAGGCCCAGTTTTCGACCACATATACCGCACATGTCTGACATGCCTAGATCCTTGCTCAGCCAACCTCAATCGTCTTTTCTCCGAGCGTCATTCCACGTAGCGCAGCCACAAATGGGTGCGACCGCGAACAGCCTCGACAACCGTTGAAACCACGGCTTGTCGGTCCTCCTCGGGGGTGTTGTAGAGCGCACAAAAATCGCTCGCCACCGCGCTGGCGACGCAAAGGTCGGCAGGCTCTGCACGCAGGAAGCCGAGGTAGGACGCGCCCACCCCGATCAACTCATAGCCATGGGCCTGGGCGAAGTGGCGGGCCACCGCAAAGTTTTGCGCGGGGCCCAGGTCGCAACTGAAGTAGCCGTTGGGAAAAGCGGCGAGCGCCTGATAGGACTGCTCGACGGGCACCAGGAGTGCCGAGAGGGGCTGGTCGAGCAGTGATACAGGGTTTTGCTGATAGTCCACCCATTCGCGCAGGGCTGGCGCATCAAGGGTCAGGCCGTGGGCGCAAGCGTCTTCGAACGAGCTGCCTGCCACCAGGTCAGTGAAGTTGCGCAAGCAGATCGCGAACTCGGCCTTGGTGGTGGGGTAGCCCAGGTATTCACCCTGTTCGAAGCACTCTGCAGGTAGCAGGGCGATCTCCTGCTCCGAGGCATCGTCCAGCCCCAGGTTGTTGCGGGCATGCCCGGAGGTGTAGCGGGCCTGGGGCAGATCATCCAGCGAGAGAAGGGGCTGGAAACCCGGGTGGTCGCCCGCGATCTTGCGGTAGGCGTCGATCAGCTCATCCAGGCTGGAAATGGCGCTCAGGCTGTATTCATCGCAGGTGCCAGCGGCGGGGTTGCCAGGCATTGCGTTACCGCGAAATTGGATATCCATCGAATGGCTACCGGCTCCATGTGGGTGTTCAGGCGAATGAGCAACGCTTGGTCGAACGTACGTGAGCCTGCTGCTGCTCTCGCTGTTCGTGCCAGGCCTGTGAGTTCATTCCAGGCCCGGGGCCTAGCTTAAAGAGAGCACATCCTGCCTGGGCATGAAGAAGCGTGCAAAGAGTTCGGACTGTGACTTGATGTTCAACTTGGCGTAGATGTTGCGGCGGTGCACTTTGATCGTCTCTGTGGAGAGGGAGAGCTTTCCTGCGATTTCCTTGTTGGAAAAGCCACTGAGCAGCAGCCTGAGCACATCACTTTCCCGCGTGGTTATCTGGGTACCAAACTGGGTGATCGTCTCCGGCCATTGCGGCGGTTCGCTGAGGCTTTTTTCCACATCGACTTCGAAGCACATGCGTTGATGCATGAGTGCCGTGACCCACGGCTTGATGATGTCCAGCATGGTGATGTGTTCCTGGCTGAAATGGGCGTTGCTGCCAATGGAAATGCACAGTGTTCTGTCAGCATCGAGCTGGATGTTGTATTGCACTTCATCTACGCAAATATATTGTGCAAAGTACTTGTGGTAGTACTCGGTTTCAACAAAGTACTCCGGCGCTATATCCAGTAGATGAAAGAAGCCGCTCTGCGGGTTTTCTCGATTGGCGATATAGAAGGGGTCCAGCAAATACAGGCCTTTTACATAGAGGTGAATGAACGCATCCACTTCTTCTGCATCTGCCACCTCGGGCAGGCTGACAACTTGCACTTGTTGATTGCTGAAGATCAAAACTACCCAGTTATCAATCTGCACATATTCATTGAGTGTGCGGATAAGTGAGCTCCAGAACTCTGGGCGATTCAACTGCAGAATCAGTTTTCCAATCGAACGGTGCCAGGCCAGGCTATGAAGATCGAGTGGCATTTTCTACCCCTTTAGGGTTAGGGAATGGTCGGCCGGAGCTAAGTAATCGTAGGTATTTACTATTGGCTGATGCCCGGTATATTCGCTGGCACGGGTTTACGACCGCCATGAGGGCACGTCGTCTGGACAAGGATGTTGCATGAGAAAGTCACGTTTGCGAACCATTTTTTCGGCTGCGTTTCTCTATGCCGTAATAAGCACAACGGCGGGTGCCGCAGAGCCTGCCATGTACCTCTACAACTGGTTCGGGCTGCTCGCACCAGAGACTCCAAAGGAGTTCGAACAGGCCACCGGCACCCGTATCCACATGGATGCCTTCGACAGCGCCGATATCATGCAGAGCAAGGTCATGGCCGGGCGCACGGGGTATGACGTGGTGGTGGCGACCTCCAATGTACTGCCCAGCCTGATCCAGGCCGGAGTCCTGCAGCCACTTGATTCAGGTCAACTGAGTAACCTGTCCCATGTCGATCCCGCCATCCTGGCGCAACTGGCGGTCAATGACCCTGGCAATCGCTACGCCGTGCCCTACTTGTGGGGCACCACCGGCATTGGTTATGACGTTGATAAAGTCAAGGCAGCCCTGGGCGACAATGCCCCGGTCAACAGTTGGGACCTGATCTTCAAGGAAGAGAACATCAGCAAGCTGCAGTCTTGTGGTGTGGCCATGCTCGACTCTCCCAGCGAGATCATCTCGATTGCCTTGAATTACCTCGGGCTGCCCAGCAATAGCAAGAACCCGGATGATTACCAGAAGGCGCAAGCGCTGCTGTTGAAGATTCGCCCCTATATCCTTTATTTCGACTCCTCCAGAATCGACACCGACTTGGCGGGCGGCAACATCTGTGTGGTTGTGGGCTGGGCCAATGGCGCCCTGGCTGCGCAGGCTGCCAATGAAAGCGCCAATACCGGGCGCAGGATCAACTACAGCCTTCCTCGTGAAGGTGCGCTGGTCTGGTCGGAAAACCTGGTGCTGTTGAAAGATGCCCCTCACCCCAAGGAAGGGCTGGCCTTCATCAACTATATGTTGCGCCCGGAAGTGATTGCCAAGACCTCGAATCACACGCTTTATCCTAATGGCAATAAAGATGCCACCGAGTTTGTCGAGCAGAAGTTGCGCGATAACCCCTGGATTTATCCAGACAAGCAAACCATCGCCACATTGGTTCCGCTTGAGCCGCTGCCTTTGAAACTGGAAAGAATCCGTACTCGGGTCTGGACCAAGGTGAAGAGCAGTATCTGATCTGAGTTGACTCTTCGCTTGCTGCTTCATGCACATCTTCATTGTGTGTGAGCGCATTGTTCAAACACTCGGAGACATGTACGCGTCTTGTGCAAGATGAACTTTTGCGCAAGGCGCTGCACGACCGTGCCCATTCAACAGGTTATGCAATAAGAGAACAGTGGATGTTCAGCCCAGCCAATGCACCCCGGTTCAGCCTGACAATCGACGGTTTTGCGCACGACTTCAAGGTGCGCGCGTTCACCGGAGAAGAGGCGATCAGCAAGCCTTATTTCTTCAATGTGGAGTGTGTGAGCGAGCGACCGGATCTGGATCTGCAATGCCTCTTCGATGTGCCGGCTTTTCTGGCATTCGACACTTGGGGCAATGGCATTCATGGGCGCATCTATCACATTGCGCGAGGCCCGGACGCTCAAGGCTTGGCGCACTACAACCTGGCCCTGGTGCCGCACCTGTCCTACTTGCGTCACCGTATCAACAAGAGGATCTATCAGCAGTTCTCGGTGCCCGCTATCGTCGCCCTGGTCCTGGAGGAGCATGGGATTCTGGGGGATGCCTACCGCTTTGAGCTCGGGGCGAGTTACCCCGAGCGTGACTGCTGCACCCAGTACGATGAAACCGATCTGCATTTTATTCAGCGCCTGTGCGAGGAAGAGGGAATTCACTTCCACTTCCAGCACAGCGCTCAAGGCCACGTACTGGTCTTTGGCGATCAGCAGGCAGTATTCCCCCCGATCGGGCCGACCACGGCTTTTGCCCCCGGGCACGATGGGCTCGCCACCCTGTTACCGGTCGGTCACGGCACGCCGACAAGCCTGCGTGCCAGGGAGTCGCGCCAGGTTGAAGGGCAAGGTACGCAGAGCGGGCTGCTCAGTGGTCATGTCCTGGAAACCTCGGGCCAGGGCAGCGACCTCTGGCTACTGACTCAGGTCATTCATGAGGGCAAGCAACCACAGGTTGCGGATGAGAGCGTCGCCAATGGCCACACTGACAACCAGGATCAACTGCGCCAGGGTTATCGCAACCGTTTCACCGCGCTTGCGTTGGACCTTTGCTATCGCCCGCCTTTGGCTCATGAGAAACCTCTGGCCCCAGGCAACCAGACGGCGCTGGTCATCGCCCTGGAAGACCAGGCGAACTCGCGTGGTCAGCGCTTCGAAAGGGTCAAGGTCAAGTTTCCCTGGGACCGCGAAGGTCGGTTCGACGACAAGAGCAGTTGTTGGCTGGCCGGTACTGCCAATTGGCGTTGTGACGTGACGCCGCTGCGACCCGGTGTGGAGGTCAAAGTCGCATTTCTTGAAAACGATCCCGATCAACCGCTGATCAGCGGTTGCCTGTGTTGCGGCTGATACGCCATTGCCCTGAGCGCGCATCAAGCCGCCAGGGAGAAGGCCCGGACCGCGCTCGATAGTGAATCGTCGGTTGCCATCATTGGCCTGATCCCAGGCCTCGGTCCTGACGCCAGGGCTTTCTCATGAGTGTCTGGCCGCGTAGGTCTGGCCCGTCAGCAGGATGACGCCTTCTTTTGAGCAGACGCGGGTGATGCTGTTGATCACGACTTTAAGGCCGCTGGAATGCGGGAACAGCGAAAACAGCAACTCGAAATACAGGTAGTCCTGGACCAGGCGCGCCGCCAGATCGGGATGGTCCTTCAACAGCGTCCTGAAGCTTGGGTAGCCCAGCTCTGCAAGTTCCGGGATGTCGACAAAACCCTGGTCGATATCGTCGGTTTTGCATTCGGCGGCAAAGGTGTCCGCGCAGTCAAGAAAGCGTTGCGGCAGATCGCCGTGGTGGATGCGCAGTTCATAGGGCGTTGCTGGGATCGTCAGTGCCTCGCCGAAGCCCAGGCTGCGATAGCCGACGGTTCGTGGGTCGATGATTTGGCCGGCTGAGGTGAACTTCATGATGGGCTTCCGGGGTGCTCGGGGGGTGAAGGACTGTCGCTATCTTCGAGCGTGCGCGCTAGGGGTCTAACGGTTGCGACGTAATAAAGGATATAGCCCGAATACACCAGAGAGCCTGCTGCCACTTCTTGGTCGAAGCACTGCTTTAGTTCATCCTCATCTGTAAAACCGTATTCCACGAGCCTGTTCTCGGCAAAACCGGCCAGCCTCGATAGGGTTACACCGTCGATTTCGCCCTGCTCGCCAAAGTCAAAGCTCACCGTTGCCGTTGGCAGGTGAACGGCGCAGCCATAGCCGTGCTTGAAGTAGCGAATACCGCCAGCCAGTTCTCCTTGATCCGGGATATCGGTTCCCACCCAATCGGCGTTGCTGGCAGGGAGGGGAATGGCGGATTGTTGCATCAGTTCGACAGCCGTGCGGATGCTGGCTTGGTAGTCGGAAACAAGATGGGCGAGGTGCGGGTTCATGGGCATTCACGTCGAGGTTGAAGGGGCGGGGAGCCTGGTTTTCCCCAGAAGCGCTTGATCAGTTCCTGCATCACGTTGTAGTACCGGCAGCGCAGCCAATTTTGACATACCCTGAGAATCGACCTTGGGGTGCCTGGCCTCTATCTATGGGTTGCATCTTTCAGTGATGAGTTTTTTGGTTCATTGGTGGGCTCGGAGCACATTGCCATTATCTGAGCTATAAACATCTCAATGGAGAGTGTTTTAGAGGGATCTACCAATGAGTAGCACTACGTCGACAATCCCGAGTTTCAATATTTCGCCATATCAAATTGAACTTTTCGGTTGTTCTGTTCTAACCGGAATGCTTTCCCCGGCAGCCATAGTAGATCAAATACTCGTCGGCGATATGCTCCCTGATTACATGATAGCTAGTCAGGAATATTACTTTACGGGTGATGTATGCTCAATCTGATTTATATGTAGGTCACTCTTGCTGCTATGTGGCCAAGCGTCAGATGTACCTTCCGAAGAAAGGAGTCATTCATGAAAAGCGTCGCACTGATAACGATTCATGGTATGGGGAAAATTAAACCGGGGTATTTTCGAGATCTTGAAGAGGGGGTCATCGAAAAGCTCGGGAGTAAGCGGTGGGATAAAGTATCCTTCAAGAACATACAGTATGCCCCTATTTTACAAGGTCCTCAGGATAAATTATGGGATGCCATGTTGAAGGAGAAAACCAATGAGCTTGATGCACTGAAAATACGACAGTTTTTTCTGTTTGGTTTTGGGGATGCCGGCTCTTTGGAATACAGTGCGCAAAAGGACCCTCGAAAATATCTTGATGTCCAAAAAGAAATCCAAAATGTTTTGCTGTCTGCATTCAAAGAGTGCGGTAGTGATCCGAATACGCCAATAGTCTTGATTGCTCAGTCTTTGGGCTGCCAAGTCATATCGAATTATCTATGGGATGCCCAAAATGGAAGGTATATATTTTCATCGCCCAATACCGGTCCGGAGGCGAATTTTCTTAAGCTGAAGTCGCTCAATAATCTAATTACAACGGGGTGCAATATCCCCATCTTCGTTTCAGGTCTGGACGCAAGGGTTTGCTTTGATCCGCCAAGCCCCAATTTTACTTGGGATAACTACTATGATCAGGATGACGTATTAGGCTGGCCATTACGCCAACTTGGAAAGAATTACAATATTGTTCATGATCATTCGATTAATGCCGGTGGCATACTTTCGTCATGGAACGTCGCGAGCCATGGTGAGTATTGGTCTGACAAAGATGTAATTTCCGCAGTGTCGACAAGACTAATGGAATACCTGTAGATGTATTTTAAATGCCCCGGCGTCCAAGTTTGTCAATGGAGTCCACGCTGGGGCAACGGTGTACCTGAAAAGCTCTGATGAATATCAAACTATGTGAGGGACAGGTTATGCTTTCAACGCCTCAGTGTCCTGAAATAGATAACAATACGATAAAGTTGCAAGTGGGCATAATAGCTATGGTGCTTGCGAATGTAACGGACTTTCTTTCGGGAGGGGACATAACTTCTATAAGTGCTTCGTATCATGAGAGTGAATGGGGGCGCAATTTGTTTGTTGGGTTGCTTTTTGCGATATCTGCTTTTATGCTCGCGTACAATGGCTTTTCGCGAAAAGAGATGTTGCTTAGTAAAGTGGCGGCCGTTGCCGCATTTGGTGTTGCAACATTTCCATGCGGGTGTAATGGATATATAGAAACCATACCTCATGTGCACTATGTTTCTGCTGCTGTGATGTTTTCCATATTGGCTTATTTTTGTTACTTGTTTCGTGGGCGTGCTGAGTCCAAGGGGCATGTTGAGGCAAGGCGGCGATCGGTGATTTATACTTTCTGTGGCGTCGCAATAGTTTTGTCAATGCTGGTGATGGTTGTTGATCATGTTTTTAATGAAGCGTTGTCTGGCTTTAACTCGAGGCTTACTTTTTATTGTGAGCGGGTCGGTCTGATCGCATTCGGCATATCCTGGTTGACCGCCAGTAAGTTGCTTCCGGTCATTTCTGCGGTCGACGAGAGGACTCATCCATTTAAATAGACTTTTCAGTTGGAAAGTCACATGTTGGAATCATTAACTACGCGGAAAGAAACGGATGTTTGACGAGCTGATATTTACCGGTGAAACGCCTGCAAAAGAGGATGCCTATGTCGGTGGTGGGGCCTGCCTGCCCACAGAGCTGGCTTGGCCCTGTTCGCCTGATGGAGTACCGCTGACACACCTGATGGCCTTTCCTGGACATTGGTTTTCAGAGGCCCTGATCGACAGGAGTTATTGGGTTTCGGTTTTTGTGCCGTACTTGCCGGGCGAAGTCGGCCACTATCGAAAGTTGCGTGCCATCCAGGGACGCTCGCAAGCGGTTGTCATGGGCTATGTTCGAGCCGGTTCCGAGCGGAATGAGGCGGCTCAGCCGATTTCAGATCGCGGGGCGGTACGGCTGGGGGTGAACTGCGACGTGGACGATGACGAGAACCTGGCCTCGAAGCTGGATGGCGTGGACGCTTGGCTGCAGGCGCCTGTTTCAGCGGAGGCAGGGCGCAGAAGGGTATCCATTTATGGGGGTGATCTGGATAGAGCGCTGCCTGAGCACAAAGGCGTGCTCTCGGATGGCATGGGGTATCTGTTTCTGGATGAGGATTTTTCAGAGCGGATAGGCGCGGGGATTGGTCGGTTCTTTTTGCAGTTGGGGTAGGGGAGGTGGCGCTATCGAAAGCAACGGCCAGGCCAGCGATCTTCGCTGAAAGGGCGTTTGACTGCGTGAACGGGCGCTGCTCGAACAATGCCAGTTGAGATGCTTCTAGATCGACGGAGAGGGCCAATGCTCTATCCCTTGGTCGGGGCCTGACCTAAGTATCTGTGGCCCTTGGCGGCTAACCGTTTGGACTCACCTGTGTCGATGCTTTGTCGTTTGGGCTGACCGCTTTCGGTCAGAAGTTGCCTGTCGTGCTGACCGCCTGTTGTTGACCGAGGTAAGCATTGACGTAAAATCGCCGCCCCAAAAAATCAGCTTGCATAGCGAGAAGGAGCTTCGATGCAACGGGTGATGATTGTTGGTCAACCTGGATCAGGCAAAAGCACTTTGGCGCGTGAGCTTGGTCAGCGCACGGGCTTGCCGGTCGTTCATATCGACACTATCCACTGGCAGCCAGGGTGGATCGAACGAAGCCCGGACGAAAAGACGCGGCTTTGTCTCGATGTAGAGGCTCGAGATCGCTGGATATTCGAAGGTGGCCATTCAGCCACTTGGGACAACCGGGTGGCCCGTGCCGATCTTTTGATATGGATTGATCGTTCGGCGACGCTTCGATTCTTGCGCGTACTGCGCAGAACGCTGCTCCAACGCGGTCAGTCTCGGCCCGACTTGCCGGAGAACTGCCCCGAGCTGCTGGCGAACCTGCCGGAGTTTTTTAGATTCATGTGGCGGACGAAAAAATCAGCGCGAGAAAAAATGCAGCATCTTGTAGCAACAGCGCCATCAGCTTGCCGCGTGGTTTGTCTGCGGTCTAATCGGGACATCGGCATTTTTCTCGCGGGTATGGGAAGTTCGACTGTCCAAGCTCTGCAGGATTGATCGACGGTTGACTGACTGCGGAAACTGCCGCTTACGAGCGGCAGCTCCTGGCCGATTGTTACCTGTCACGATCGGCCGCAATCGATCCATAGCAGACGAGAGTGCTCAGCTTCTATATTTCAGCGCCTCCACCAATGCAGAAAAGGCGGGAGACGTTTGTCGCCTGTTCGGGTAATACAAATGGTAACCCTGAAACTCAGGGCACCAGTCGGCCAAGACTTCTTTGAGCCGGCCGTCAGCCAGATAGGGTGCTACCAATTCCTCTGGTACGTAGGCCAAGCCAACGCCATCCACGGCGGCATTGAGTACGTGCATGATGCTGTTGAAAACAAGTTGTCCATCTGCCTTGACGGTAAAAGCCTGGCCATTACTTTCAAATTCCCATGCGTAGATCGCCCCTGATGGTCTGTGTCGGATATTCACGCAGTCATGCCCGGTCAGCTCATGGGGGGTTGTTGGTGCCGGGTTGCGTTCGAAATATTCTGGAGAGCCCACCACAGCCAACCGCCAATCTGGGCCTATGCGAACGGCGATCATGTCTTTGCTGATCGATTCGCCCATGCGAATGCCAGCATCGAATCGTTCCTCGACCACGTTGGTGAATCCATAGTCGACGTAGAACTCCAGTGTGATATCCGGGTAGCTCTTCAGGAAGCTTGCAAGCATCGGCCGAATGCACAACTCAATCTGATCATCAGTACAGGAAATACGAATCGTTCCACTGGGCTTGTCCCGCAGCTCGCCCAGCGCTTCAAGCTCGGCGGTGATCTGATCAAAAAGCGGAGCGATCGAGCGCATCAATCTTTCTCCCGCCTCTGTGGGCGACACATTGCGTGTCGTGCGGGCCAGCAGTCGTATCCCCAGTCTTTGTTCAAGTGCCCGGATCGTATGACTCAGCGCAGAGGGAGTAATGCCCAGTTTAGCGGCGGCTTTCGTAAAGCTTTGATCTCGCGCCACCGCAAGAAAAGCTTGGAGATCGTTGACTTTAGTACTGGCCATTGCTGAGTTTTTCTCAAAACCACATGAAGATTACGCCTACTAATCAAGATATTTCGAATCCGTCAAGCTCTGTCACATATCTGGAACGGAGTACTGATGATGAGCGAGACACCTGTAACCCTCCTCGAAGCTGCAGAAGCCTTGAACTCTCCAGGGCTTGATCGGCGCGCATTCGTAAAGGCCAGCGGTGTCAGCATTGCGGCCCTGGGCGTCCTTTCAGTCGCAGGCGGTGATGCCTTAGCAACTGACTCGAAAAGCGCTGTCAGCCCGCCGGAAGGCGCCAACAATTTTTACAAAAGTGACAAGGTCACTGTGCAAAAGGTGACCTTCAAGAGCTCATACAGTCTTCAAATTGTGGGCAATCTTGTAACGCCCAAAAATCTGGATAGAAACGCTAAAACGCCTGCAATTGTTTGATGAGAGGTTTTTGAATGACGGCTCAAGTATTCGACACCCCGGCAGGTGAGGCCCTCGGCACGCCGGAGACTGGTGAACTGCCGGCTTACTGGAGTGGCATCTTTGCGATGACACTGTGCGTATTCGCGTTGATCGCCTCGGAGTTCATGCCTGTCAGTTTGCTCACGCCGATTGCATCGGATCTGCAAATCAGTGAAGGACTGGCCGGGTATGGGATCGCCATCTCCGGCGCCTTCGCGGTGCTGACAAGCCTTGCGATTTCCAGGCTAGTGGGTTCAATGGACCGCAAGACGCTGTTGCTTGTACTGACCGGGATTATGTGTGTGTCGGGGCTGGTGGTCGGTCTGGCGCCGAACTATACGGTGTACATGATTGGTCGTGCGCTGATCGGCGTGGTGATCGGTGGATTCTGGTCGATGTCGGCGGCAATGGCCATGCGCCTGGTACCTGCCCATAGCGTGACCAAGGCTCTGGCAATCTTCAACGGCGGCAATGCTTTGGCAACCGTAGTGGCCGCTCCGCTGGGAAGCTATCTGGGGAGTGTCATCGGTTGGCGGGGTGCTTTTTTCTGCCTTATTCCGGTAGCGATTATCGCGTTGATCTGGCAGTGGATCAGCCTGCCAGCCATGGCGCCGGCGCCGCGCAAACCGGGCGCTGGCAATGTCTTCCGATTGTTTAAGAGCCCATTGGTCAGTTTCGGCATGTTGAGTGTGGGCATTTTCTTCATGGGGCAGTTTGTATTGTTCACCTATCTGCGCCCGTTCCTGGAAACCGTCACAGGTGTAGATGTATCCCTGTTGTCGATGGTCCTGCTGGTCATCGGCGTGGCGGGTTTTGTCGGGACCGTTCTGATCGGCACTTTCCTGAAAACCGGAATGTACCGCGTCCTGGTCTGCATTCCACTCTTGATGGCCGCGATTGCACTTTCTTTGATTGTCCTTGGCGGCAAAGTCGTGGCAGCTTTTGTACTGCTTGGGCTGTGGGGCCTGATCGCGACGGCGGCACCTGTGGGGTGGTGGTCGTGGTTGGCCAAGGCGTTGCCCAAGGATGCTGAAGCCGGTGGCGGCTTGATGGTGGCGGTCATTCAGCTATCCATTGCGCTGGGCTCTACCCTCGGTGGGCTGCTGTTCGACGGCAGCGGTTATCGCACGACATTTCTCGCAAGCTCTGTCTTGCTGGTACTCGCGGCAGTGATGGCCTTTTTCACATCGCGAAACCAGGTTTAATAGAAGGCAGACTGAGTAAGGCAGGCAACTGTCCACAATTTGTAAGATCGGATTTGATCCAACATCCGCTATTGGCCGTTTTCAACCACTTTTTAAAAACTTCTTTCCCTCTAAAAAACAAATCACCGTCCCCATTTGAAGCGCTCCGCGCCGCCCAGCAGTACGGAGCGCAACGCATCAGGCTTGCAGCCGCCGGCCCATCACACCCAACAGGGCGCAACTGTCACGCAGCACGATTGCCGCTACGTTGGAGATCTGTTGCAGATTGGCGTCGTCAGCATTCCCCGGCTCTGCGCGGGAGAGGCTTTCCAGCAGTTGAGTCATGGCCAGTAATGGTGCCGCACCCTTGGCATGTAGCACGTCCAATGGTGCGGTCTTGCTTATGAAACAGAGCCCCCGTCCGGGCGGCGCATTTTCAAGCCTTCCCCAGTACAACAATTCCCTCCCGTAGGAGCCGGCTTGCCGGCGAAGA
>NZ_VYKE01000448.1:0-872 GCF_032424515.1 Pseudomonas sp. JV245A | reverse complement strand
GCTACAGCTGTTTCCAATCCAGGCCGAAACGCGCCAGGTATTTGCGCAGGCGGTCGGCGTCGTTGGGGTTGGCCTTGCCCAGGCGTGACACGCCGAACAGCCGGCGCCCCGCCTCCGACAGGCTGTCGGCGCGACGGCACTCGGCAATCACTGCCTTGAGTTGCAGGCGGTCGAACAGGTCCAGCTCCACATCATCGCCCAGCAGTTTCTGCAGTTCGTCCTCTTGGTTCTCCAGCCCCCAGGCGTGGCGCAGGCGCTGGATTTCCTCCTCGACCTGGGCCTGGTCGATGCGTCCGCTGTCGGCCAGGGTGGCCATGCGGGTGATGGAGGCCGACAGCTCGCGGAAGTTGCCCAGCCACGCCGCTTCGCTGGAGCTGGCAAAGGCCAGGTAGCGTCGCCGCGCTTCAAGGTTGAAGCGCACCAGCTGCCCTTGTTCCCGGGCGTGACGCTCCAGCTCGAAATCGATGTTCGGTTCGATGTCTTCGCGGCGCCCCGCCAGCCCCGGCAGGTTGAAGGTCCAGAGGTTGATCCGCGCATACAGGTCCTCGCGGAACAGCCCCTGGGCCACCCGGCCACGCAGGTCGCGGTGGGTGCCGGCGATGATCAGGAAATCGCTCTGCACCTCCTGGTCCGAACCCATGGGAAAGAAGCGCTTCTCCTCGATGGCCTTGAGCAGCATGGCCTGTTCGTCCAGCCCCAGTTCACCGATCTCGTCGAGAAACAGCATGCCGCCATCCGCCGCCCGCAGCAGGCCTTCGCGGGCATTCTGGGCGCCGGTGAAGGCGCCCTTGATATGGCCGAACAGCGCCGACATGGCCCCGTCCCCACGCAGGGTGGCGCAGTTGACCTCGACAAAGCGCCCCTGCACCTGG
>NZ_VYKE01000447.1:0-873 GCF_032424515.1 Pseudomonas sp. JV245A | reverse complement strand
TGATCGGCCACCTGCCCCATGCCCACCAGCTGGGCGCCGTGGCGGTCGGTGCCAGCCTCTATACCTTCCTGGCCTGGGCCATGGGCTTCCTGCGCATGGGCGCCACCGGCTTCGCCGCCCAGGCCGCCGGGCGCGGCGACGGGGCGGCGCTGCGGCAGATCCTGCTCCAGGGCTTGATACTGGCCATGGGGCTGGCGCTGCTGCTGGGCGCCATAGGCGTGCCCCTGAGCGGCGCGGCGCTGCACCTGATGCAGCCCTCGGCGGAGCTGGACCAGATGACCCGGAGCTTTTTCCACACCCGCCTGCTGGGCCTGCCCGCGGCCCTGGCCAGCTTCGCCCTGGTGGGCTGGTTTCTCGGTACCCAGAACGCCCGGGCACCGCTGGCCATCCTGCTCAGCACCAACGTGCTGAACATCGCCCTCAACCTGTGGTTCG
Organism: Pseudomonas sp. JV245A; assembly: GCF_032424515.1. NCBI lineage: Bacteria > Pseudomonadati > Pseudomonadota > Gammaproteobacteria > Pseudomonadales > Pseudomonadaceae > Pseudomonas > Pseudomonas sp. JV245A. Next base: position 438 of record NZ_VYKE01000447.1, on the reverse strand, counting down.
TCCTCGGCCTGGACTGGGGCGTGGTGGGCTCGGCCCGGGCTTCGGTGATCGCCGAATGGAGCGGCGCGCTGGTCGGCCTGGCCATGACCCGGCCGGCCCTGCGGGCCTATCCGGGGCAAATCGCCTGGGCGGCATTGCGCCGCTGGCAGAGCTGGCGCCCGCTGCTGGCGGTCAATCGTGACATCTTCATCCGCAGCCTGGCCCTGCAATCGGTGTTCTTCCTGATCACCGTGCAAGGCGCCCGTCTGGGCGATGCCACAGTGGCGGCCAATGCCCTGCTGCTCAACGGCCTGCTGCTTACCGCCCATGCCCTCGATGGCCTGGCCCACGCAGTGGAGGCCCTGTGCGGCCACGCCATCGGCGCCCATGACCGCCCGGCCCTGCGCCGCTCGCTGGTGGTAGCCGGTGGCTGGTCGCTGCTGGCCAGCCTGGGGTTCG
>NZ_VYKE01000446.1:0-874 GCF_032424515.1 Pseudomonas sp. JV245A | reverse complement strand
CCTGGACAGCGGCAGGCTGGTACCGGTACTGGAAGCCTTCAACCAGGCGCCGCTGGAAAGTTTTTATGCGCTGTATGTCGGCCAGGGCGGCCACGTGCCGTCGCGGGTGCGGGTGTTCATCGACTTCCTGGCGCAGCGGGTGCGCTTGTAGCCGCCACTGGTCAGGCGTGGCGACGGATGCTTGAATCAACCCCCTGGCGACTTTTCCAAGGACAGAACATGCATGCAGTTTTCCAACGACTGGTGAGCCTGCTGGACAGCCACCAGGCGCGCTATCGGGTGATTTTTCACCCGGCCGAAGGGCAGTCGGCGCGGGTTGCCGAGATCCGCGGCACCGAACCTGGGCAGGGGGCCAAGGCCATGCTCTGCAGCCTCAAGGGCACAGACGAGGTGTATGGGCTGGTGATTCTCAGCGGCGACCAGAAGCTGGACATGAAAAAGGTCGGCGCGGCCCTGGGGGGCAAGAAGGCGCAACTGGTATCGCCGGAGCTGGCCAGGGAGCTGACTGGTTGCGTGATCGGCGCCATAGCTCCGCTGAGTTTCGATCCGCGCATCCGGCTGATCGTCGACCCGCAACTGACCTCCCGCTACAGCGAGATCGCCTTCAACGCCGGGCGCCTGGATGCCTCCATGGTGCTCGATACCCAGGACTACCTGAGGGTCGCCCAGCCGCTGCTGCTGAGCGTGACCCGGGACCTGGAGAGCGACAGCGCCCAGCCCGGTTGAAGGCGGCTACCAGCTCAACCGAACCAGGGCCTCGGCAAAGGCGGTGAGCTTCGGCGAGCACTGGCGCGAGGGCGGATACACCAGCGACAGCTCGCGGCTGCGCCCGGCATGTTCCTGCAGCACCGGCACCAGCCGGCCGGTGTCCAGG
>NZ_VYKE01000445.1:0-882 GCF_032424515.1 Pseudomonas sp. JV245A | reverse complement strand
GCAAAGCCTGGATGCCCAGGGCGCGGTCTACGCCGGCACCGAGCTCAAGGTGCAAACCCAAGACGACCTGAACAACCACAGCACCCTGGCGGCGGCCAACAGCGTCACCCTCGGCAGCGGCGGGCAACTGAACAACCACGGCATCATCGAAGCCGGGGTCAATGCCGACAACAGCCGTAACGTAAACGGCGATGTCACGCTGACGGCGCAAAACCTGAACAACACTGGCAAGAGCGTGGTGGCCAGCCGTGATCTGACGGTCACGACCACCCAGACCCTGGACAACCAGGGCGGCACCCTGAGTGGGCAGCGCCAGGTAACGGTCAGCGCTGGGACTCTGGATAACAGCCATCAGGGCAAGCTGCTGAGCGCCGAGCGCCTGCAACTCAATGCCGATCAGGTGCGCAACGGCCAGGGCGGCCTGATCAAGAGCCAGCAGTCCCTCAATGCCACCCTGGGCCACCTGGGCAACAGCGGCGGCGAGCTGTCGAGCCAGGGCAGCAGCACCCTGGTACTGGCCGGCATGGACAACCTCACCGGCGTGGTACTGGCGCAGCAGACCCTGACCATCACCGGCAGCGCTGAGCTGGACAACCAGGGCGGGCTGCTGTCGGGCTGGCAGGGCCTGACCCTCAACGGCACAGGCTTGAACAACAGCAACAAGGGCACCGTCTCCAGCCTCAAGGGCGGTGTCGACATCACCCTCAGCGACGCCTTGAACAACAGCCAGGGCGGCGGCCTGGTCAGCCAGCAGGCCCTGGACGTCAAGGTCGCCAGCCTCGACAACAGCCACCAGGGGGTGATCTCCAGCGCTGGCGAGCAAAGCCTCAAGCTGCGCGACCTGCTGGACAACAGCCAGGGCGGCTCCATCGACAGCGCCGC
>NZ_VYKE01000444.1:0-883 GCF_032424515.1 Pseudomonas sp. JV245A | reverse complement strand
TACCCGCAAGCCGCCCCACTCGCTTTCCCCCAGGTTCAGGGTTCCACCGCAGGCGTCGACGATGTCGCGCACGATGCCCAGGCCCAGCCCGTGGCCGTGGGTCTGTTCATCCAGGCGCGTGCCCCGGCCGAATACCTCATCGCGCCGCGCTTCGGGAATGCCCGGACCGTCGTCGTCCACCGCCAGGCAGAAGCCCTGCGGCCGCTCTTCCACGCTCAGGCGCACCTGGGCATCCGCCCATTTGCAGGCGTTGTCCAGCAGGTTGCCCAAGAGCTCCAGCAGGTCTTCCCGGTCCCAGGGCAGGCGCAGCCCCGGTGGCGCCTGGTAGCTCAGTTCCAGGTGCTGGCCATGGATCATGTTCAAGGTCGCCAGGAGCCCCGGCAGCTCGGCATCGCACTCGAACAGCACCCCGGGCAGCGCATCCCCCGCCAGCCGCGCGCGGTTGAGTTCGCGATTGAGGCGCTGCTGCACCTGCTCCAACTGTTCCTGGAGCATCCTGCGCACCTCGGGGTGGCCGTCGAGCCTGGGGCTCGACGCCAGGCTCAGGAGCACCGCCAGCGGGGTCTTCAAGGCATGGCCCAGGTTGCCCAGGGCATTGCGGGAACGGTTGAGGCTGTCTTCGGTATGGGCCAGCAAGTGGTTGATCTGCGCCACCAGGGGCTCCAGTTCCACCGGCACCTGGGCATCCAGTTGCGAACGCTGGCCCTGTTGCAACTGGGCGATCTGCTCGCGGGCGGTTTCCAGCGGGCGCAGGGCGCGGCGCACGGTCAGGCGTTGCAGCAGCAGGATCAGCAGCAGCCCGGCCAGCCCCAGCCCGAGGCCGATCTGGCGCATGCGCTGGAAGCTTTCACGCACCGGGGTGTAGTCCTGGGCCACGCTGATG
>NZ_VYKE01000443.1:0-885 GCF_032424515.1 Pseudomonas sp. JV245A | reverse complement strand
CGCGGCAAAGGCCAGGGCCAGCCGCCAGGCGATGGAACTAGAGCGCTTCATCCGGGGCTTCCAGCTGGTAGCCGACGCCACGCACGGTGTGGATCAGCTTGGGCATGTAGGGGTCGTCGACCTTGGCCCGCAACCTTCGTACCGCCACTTCCACCATGTTGGTGTCGCTGTCGAAATTCAGGTTCCACACCTGGGAGGCGATGAGGGTCCGCGACAGCACTTCGCCCTGGCGGCTGGCCAACAGGTGCAGTAGGGCGAACTCCTTGTTGGTCAGGGCGATGCGCTGGCCGCCACGGCTGACGCGACGGCGCAGCACGTCGATCTCCAGGTCGGCGATGCTGAAGGACTCGGCCTCGCGCAGCGGTCCGCGGCGCAGCAGGGTGCGCACCCGGGCCAGTAGCTCGGCAAAAGCGAAGGGCTTGAGCAGGTAGTCGTCGGCGCCCAGTTCCAGGCCGCGGACCCGATCCTCGATAGCGTCGCGGGCGGTGAGGAACAGCACCGGGGTGGCACCGCGCTGGCGCACCAGTTGCAGCAACTGCCAGCCGTTGAGGCCGGGGAGCATGACGTCGAGGATGATCAGGTCGTACTCCTGCTGCTCGATGAAATAGCGCCCGTCCAGGCCGTTCAGGGCCACGTCCACGGCAAAGCCGGATTCTCCCAGGCCCTTGGCAAGGAAATGGGCGGTCTTGGCTTCGTCTTCAACTACCAGCAAACGCATGGCGCACCTCGGAAATGATCGGCACAGGCTAGGCGCCCGACGCGCGCTTGCCCATTACAAACTTGTAATCAAGACGACGGAGTTCTGACGGAGTGCGCTGGCTAAGGTGGCCACCGGTCTTTATGGAGCTCGTTCGATGATCTGCAAACCTCTTGTCCTGGGCCTCG
>NZ_VYKE01000442.1:0-888 GCF_032424515.1 Pseudomonas sp. JV245A | reverse complement strand
TGGCGTTGGCCGGCATGCCCTTGACCCCCAACGGCAAGCTCGACCTGCGGGCCCTGCCGCCATTGCAGCAGCAGGCGCCGGTGGAAGCCTTTGTGGCCCCGGTCAGCGAGCTGCAGCAGGGCATCGCGGCGATCTGGCAGGCGGTGCTCAAGGTCGAGCGGGTGGGCCTGGGCGACAACTTTTTCGCCCTGGGTGGCCATTCATTGCTGGCAACCCAGATCATGTCCCGGGTGCGTCGCCTGCTGGGGGCGGACGTGCCGCTGCGGGTGCTGTTCGAAACCTCGCGCCTGGACGAATTCGTCGAACAGGTACAGGCCTGCGCGGGCGCCGCGGCACTGCCGCAGATCGAGGTGCTGGAGCGTGACGGGCCCTTGCCGGCCTCCCATGCCCAGCAGCGGCAATGGCTGTTCTGGCAGATGCATCCGCAGAGCACTGCCTACCACACGCCGATCGTGGTCCGTTTGCAGGGGGAACTGGACCAGGCTGCCTTGCAGCAGACCTTCGATGCCCTGGCCCAGCGCCATGAAGCGTTCCGCACCACCTTCACCCAGCATCAGGAACGCCTGTGCCAGGTGGTGCATGCACAGGGCGCGATCAGCGTGGCCTGGGAGCGATTGACGCCGGGCCTGCCCCGCGAAGCCGTCCAGGCCCGCGCCCTGGAGGAGACCCAGCAACTGTTCGACTTGGAGCACGGCCCCCTGTGCCGGGCCCGGGTGCTGCAGATCGCCGAGCAGGATTGCCTGTTGGTGGTGACCTTGCACCACATCATTTCCGATGGCGCCTCCATGAGTGTGCTGGCCCGGGAATTCGTCGCGCTGTACCGCGGCTTGATCCAGGGGCAGGCACCGCAGTTCGAGCCGTTGAGCGTGCAGTACGCCGACTACGCCA
>NZ_VYKE01000441.1:0-896 GCF_032424515.1 Pseudomonas sp. JV245A | reverse complement strand
GGGTCCTCGGCGCGGTTTTCCAGTGACGGGCGCTACTTCGCCGCGCCGCTGCCTTCCAGGCAACACTGGGGGCTGGCCATCCTCGACCGTGAACAGCGCCGCCTGTACCGCTGCAACCGGGAACACTTCTGGGAGCTGGATGCCTTCAGCGCCGACACCCTCAGCGGCCGCCACAGCCCGCTGGTGGACAACGGCCAGCACCAGGCCAGCCTGAACAGCCTGCTGCAGGAGGCCGAATGCGTCGAACTGGTGGCGGTAGCCGATCTCTGGCTGGAGCCGGGCCAGTGGCTGGAGGCCCTGGCTCGCCAGGATTTCGAAGAAAGCGCACCCCACGGCAGCCACCGGCTGCACGCCAGCCTGGCGCTGCCGGCCAGCCTCAGGGCCCTGGAGCAACCCCTGGAACCCCTGCGCACGCCGCCCTATCGCATAAGCATCGACGGCCAGCCCAGCGGCTTGCTGCTGCGGGCGGACGCACCCCGCATCTGGCGCGACGATGGCCGGGCCCTGGCCTGCATCGCCCACGAGCAGGCGCAGCCTGAGGCCGCGTGCTGCTGGCTGTGGCAGGCCGACAAGGGCTGGCGGGCATTGCCCGCGCCCTGGGTCGCCAGCCATGCAGAACCATCCTTCTACCCTGGCCCGCTGCTCAGCCTGGATCGCCACTGGCTGGGCTACAGCGCATACCTGGACCTGGCCGAGGCGGACCACGGGCGCTACGGCTATCGCTTGCACAGTACCCACAGCGACAGCGAAACCGGCGTCGGCCATGACCGGCAAGGCTGCCTGCAGGTGGCGCCGCTGCCGCTGACCCGCACCCAGTTGCTGCAGCCCCTGGACGGCAGCGGGGCCCGGGGCGAAAGCCGGATCCAGTCCCAGCCCCTGCTGGGCGAGCAGCGCGC
>NZ_VYKE01000440.1:0-905 GCF_032424515.1 Pseudomonas sp. JV245A | reverse complement strand
GCGCCGGCACCGCCGAGAGCGTGCTGCGCCGCGACGACCAGGGCGACCCGGTGGCCTGGAAGGAGCGCTGGGCGCCCAAGAGCGACCAGCAGCTCAAGGCCCACTATCAGGCGCTGAGCGACTACGCCCTGGCCAACCAGCTGATCCGCACGCCCTACGACATCACCCCGGCCCTGGCCACCGGTTTCACCAACCAGGCGCTGATCGATCTGCACCTGAGTGATTACTGGCCCGCCCTGCGCGGCCAGGTCGCCACCCATCCCTGAACCCTGAGCACGAGTCTTCTTGATGAAACTGTCCGCAAAATTCACCTTTGGCCTGAGCCTCCTGGCGCTCTCCCTGTCGGCCCTGGCCGGCCCGACCTACGCGCCCAAGCCCGACCCGTTGCAGGGCGACGGCCGGGTCTCGGCCTTCTATACCTGGCAGGACGCGATCCCCCCGACCCCGGGCAAGCTGCTGCGCAGCGAACCCCTGGAAGCCACCCTGAGCCTGCCCAACGCTGCCAGCGCGCAACGGATTCTCTATAGCTCCACCGACGGCATCGACGGCAAGACCCCGGTGGTGGTCTCCGGCACCTTGTTCCTGCCCAAGGGCAAGGCCCCGGCCGGCGGCTGGCCGGTGGCCTCCTGGGGCCATGGCACGGTGGGCGTGGCGGATGTCTGCGCGCCGTCCTGGCAGGGCCGTTCCTACCGTGACGTGCAGTACCTGAGCCGCTGGCTGGACGAAGGCTTTGCCATTGTCGCCACCGACTACCAGGGCCTGGGCGTGCCCGGCGGCCATCCGCTGCTGAACAACCGCATGGCCGCCTACGGCATTCTCGACGCCGCCAAAGCCGTGGTCGCCGGGGTGCCCGGGCTGGCCAACAAGGTACTGATCGTCGGCCAGTCCCAGGGCGGTGCCGGCGC
>NZ_VYKE01000439.1:0-905 GCF_032424515.1 Pseudomonas sp. JV245A | reverse complement strand
AGTCGACCAGGGCGGTTGTGCCGCGCAGATGCGCAGCTGGGCGCAGTGGCAGGCCCACCCCCAGGGCCAGGCGGTAAACAGCGAACCCCTGGTGCACTGGCTGCCCCAGGCCGATCAGCGGCACAGGGCCTGGAGCGGTCGCGTCGACCGGCCCCTGGCCGGGCTCAAGGTACTGGACCTGACCCGGGTCCTGGCGGGCCCGGTGGCCAGCCGCCTGCTGGCGGGGCTCGGGGCCGAGGTGTTGCGCATCGATCCGCCACATTGGAACGAGCCGGCCCTGGAGCCGGAGGTGACCCTGGGCAAACGCTGCACGCGCCTCGATCTGCACGACCTTGAGCAGCGTGCCCTGTTCGAAGGCCTGCTGGCGCAGGCCGACCTGCTTCTGCATGGCTACCGCGCCGATGCCCTGGAACACCTGGGTTATGACGCCCAGGCACGCCAGAAAATCGCTCCGGGGCTGATCGAAGTCAGCCTCAATGCCTACGGCTGGAGCGGCCCCTGGCGCAACCGCCGGGGCTTCGACAGCCTGGTGCAGATGAGCTGCGGCATCGCCGAAGCCGGCATGGCCTGGAAAGCCGCGGACAGGCCTGTGCCACTACCGGTCCAGGCCCTGGATCACGCCACCGGCTACCTGATGGCAGCCAGCGCCCTGCGGGCACTGACCCGGTCCCTGAACGGCGAGCAGGGCGCATCGGCGCGCCTGTCCCTGGCCCGCACCGCCCAGTTGCTGGTTGATCATTCCCCATCAGCGACCGCCGAAATTCCACCGCGCGCCGAAGACCACGAGGATCAGGGGCTGGTGCTGGAACAGACCCCTTGGGGGCCGGCGCGGCGCCTGCGGGTGCCGTTGCACATCAATGGAACGCCGGTGCAGTGGAGTTGCCCGGCCACCGCCCTGGGCGCCC
>NZ_VYKE01000044.1:0-43339 GCF_032424515.1 Pseudomonas sp. JV245A | reverse complement strand
GGGTGTTCCGTAGGAGCTGGCTGGCCAGCGAAGGCGTCATCGCCCTTTCGCCGGCAAGCCGGCGGCTACAGGCTCAGGTCCAGTGGAAGCTGCGGTCCCACAGGCCGGATACATCCAGTTGCTGGGGCAGCACGCCGGCCTCGAAGAACAGGTCGGCCACGTCCTGCTGGGATTTCACCGCTGCGTCGTCCACCGGTTGCAGCAGGCGCGGGCCGCTCTGGGCCCGGTACTGGGCAAGGAACACTTCCCGGGGCATGCCGAGAATCTGCGCGCTCCTGGTCGCCCATTCCTCGGGGTGGCTGGCAATCCACTGCCAGGAGCGGTACTCGCGCAGGATGTAGTCGGTGATCGCCGCGTGCTTGGCCGGGTCGGCGATGCTCTGCTGGTTGGCGGCGATCACGTAGTTGCCGGACAGGTAGCCCTGGCCGGTCTTCAATACCCGGGCCCCGGCCCGCAGTTCCGCCAGCTGGATGAAGTAGCCGAAGCTGACCCAGGCATCCAGGGCACCGTTCTGGAACGCGGCGAAACCGTCCTGCGCAGTCAACGCCATGGGCACGATATCGGCAAAGCCCAGGCCCTGCTCCTTCAGCGCCTTGAGCAGAAAGTAATGGGAACTGGTGGAGCGGATATAACCGATGCGCTTGCCCTTGAGCTCGGCCACCGACTGCACTGCAGAGCCCTTGGGCACGATGAAGGCCTGGTTGTTGACGTCGCCGGTGAGCACCGCGATCAGCTTCACCGGGGCGTGGTTCTTGATCCCGAAGATCGGCGGGATCTCGCTCATCGGCGAGATGTCCAGGGTGCCGCTGACCAGGGCCTCGAAGCTCAGGTTGCCGCCGGTGAACTCAGCGTACTTGACCTTGTAGGGCGGCGGCTCGATGCCCGCCTCGGCAAAGAAGCTCGGCGCCGCCCCCTTGTAGGTGGCGACGTTCAGGGTGACCCCGGACAGGTCCACGGAGGCTCCCAGGCCCAGGCGCGGCAAGGCGGCGGCCAGACCGGCCAGGGCCGAGAGTTGGAGAAAATGACGACGCTGCATGGGCAATGGTCCTTAATCGAGAAAGTCCGGTTCTTCGCGCACGATCCGCTCGCGGTAAGGCTGGAAACTGAACCAGCCGCCAAACTCGGTGCCGACCTGGCGTGCGGTGTGGCGCGCCACCTCATGGGGAATGGGCCGCGGGGTGCCGGCAGCTTCCGCCAGCAGTTGAGTCTGGGCGGCGTTGTCCATGGCGATGAAGCGCCACACCGCCGCCTCGACGGTTTCACCCACGGTGAGCAGGCCGTGGTTCTGCAGGATCAGCGCCTTGCGCCCCGCCAGTGCGGCGGCGATCCGCGCGCCCTCGCTGGCCTCCAGCACCACCCCGGAAAAGTTGTCGAACAGCCCGTGCCTTTCATAGAAAGCGCAGGCGTCCTGGGTCAGCGGATCGAGCAAGCGCCCCAGGCTCGACCAGGCCTTGCCGTACAGCGAATGGGCATGGGCCGCGGCGACCACCTCGGGATGGGCTTCATGCAGCGCCGCATGGATGGCGAACGCCGCCAGGTTCAACGCGCCCTCGCCTTCGATCACCGCCCCTTCGGGGTTGACCAGCAACAAGTCGCGGACCCGTACATGGCCGAAATACACCCCCACCGGGTTGACCCAGAAATGGTCCGGGCGCCCCGGGTCACGCACCGTGATATGCCCGGCGCCGCCCATGTCGAACCCCAGCCGGGCGAACACCCGGAACGCCGCGGCCAGGCTCTGCTTGCGCTGCAGGCGCTCCAGCTCGACGGTGGCCTGCTGGGGCGGATGCTCCCAGCGAAAAACCGTATGGCCATCGCGGGGCAAGTCATACACCGCGGGGCGAAAATGTGCGGTCATATCCGCTCTCCTTGAAATTGTCATGAACACCCTGTGCGAAAAGGCCCGCAGGGCCTTGCTTGGCGACCGCCCGCCGAACCTTCAGCGGCCTTGAGAACCCCGGCGTCCCTTCGGCCCGTGCGCAGCCTGCGGCAGCGGCTACACGAAGCGCTGCCGGCCAAGGCTGGAACCGCGCGTTAGTAGCCACGCTGGATCTCCACCGGGTTTTCCAGGGGTAAGCCATCGCCCCAGCGCTGGAGATTGCGTCCCAGCAGGCGCGCGATATTCAGGTAGACCCGGGGCGAATTGGCCGAGGTGTGGGGCGACAGGCGAATACCCGGGTGGCGATAGAAAGGATGCCCCTCGGGCAACGGCTCGGGGTCGGCCACATCCAGGCTGGCCAGGGCGATGCGCCCGGTGTCCAGGGCCTGCAACAGCCCCGGCTGATCGATCAGCGCACCGCGAGCGATATTGATCAGGTGCAACCCTGGCTTGGCCGCTGCCAGTACATCGGCATCAATGATGCCCCGGGTCTGCTCAGTCAACGGCACCGCCAGCAGCAGGTGATCGGCGCGGGCAAACAGCTCCTGCAGGTCGGCCACCGCCTCCACCCCGGGCACCTCGAACGGCTGCGCCGAACGCCGCAGGGCCAGTACCTGCATGCCCAGGGCCTGGGCCTTGGGCGCCAGCTCCCGGGCGATGCTGCCAAAGCCGAACAGCCCCAGGGTGCTGCCGGCCACCGAGGCCAGCGGCCGTTGCTGCCAGTGTTCGGCGCGCTCGATCCACACCTGGGGCAGTTGCTTGGCGGCGGCGAAGATCGCCGCCAGGGCAAACTCGGCAATGCTTTCGGCGGTGCTGCCTCGGGCACTGGCCACCGGCAGGTCCTGGAACAGCCAGCGAGGAAAATAATCCAGGCCCGAAGTCACCAGTTGCACGAAGCGCAGGCCAAACGGCCAGCCCGCCGGCGGCTTTGGCGCGTTGCGAAAATCGGCGTGGGGCGCGGCCAGCAGCACTTCGATATCGGCGGGCAAGCCACACGGCAGGCCCCGAGGCAGGCTCAATACTTCCACCCCCGGCAGCCACTGGCGCAACTGCTGGTTGAAGTGCTCGTCGAGCTGGCTGGCGATGCGCGTCACGCCTGGGCTCCGCGGCTGGGCAAGGCAAAGGCGGCGCGCCCCACGGCACCGAGAATCGCGTCGTTCTGCGGGGTATGAATGCGGCTGCACAGCACATCGCGGTAATGCCGCTCGATGGGGTTGCCCCGGGCCAGCCCGGGGTTGCCGATGGCTTCGATGCCCAGCTCCACGGCGCTGATGGCGTTGCTGGTCACCAGGTATTTGATCTGGGTCGCCTCCCCCGGGGCGATCCGCCCTTCGGCGGCGGCATCGAGCAGCACCCGGTTGTTGAGCAGCAAGGCGTCGATGCGCCCGATCAGTTCCTGAAAGCGCGGCAGGCTCGACAACGGTGCGCCAAGGTTGGCCGGGGCACGCTGGGCCAGCCAGCCCAGCAGCCAGTCGCGCGCGGCCCGGGCCACGCCGTCGTAGATGGCCGAGAGCAGCACCGCCAGCCAGAGCACGCCCTTGCTGTCCAGCTCGGAGGGCCGGGGCACGTGAGCCGGCTGGATATCCACCGCCTGTTCCTCGGGCACGAACACCTCATCGAAGATCACGTCGTGGCTGCCGGTGGCGCGCATGCCCAGGTGGTCCCAGGTTTCCTCGACGCTGATCCCGGGGCTGTCACGGTGGACCAGCCAGGTACCCACTTGCGGCTCGGCCTCGTCGCTGCGGGCCCAGACCGCAAGCCAGGTCAGCCCGGGAATGCCGGTGGAGTAGATCTTGCGCCCGCTGAGCAGCCAGCCGCCCTCGACCCGTCGTGCCAGGGTCGCCGGCAAACCGCCCCGGGCCGGAGTACCCAGGTCCGGCTCGACCCGCAGGGCGTTGATCAGGGCACCCTCTTGCACCGCCTCCCGGGCCACGCGCTGGCGCAGGTGCAGCGGCCAGGCCGTGTTCTGTTGCAGGCGCGTGTGCTGCAGGTACTGCATCACCAGCACCAGCGCGGTGGAAGGCTCGCCCCGGGCAACTGCCCCTATCACTCGTCGCGCCTGGGCCAGGCTCGCCTCGCTGCCGCCCAGGGCCCGGGGCACGGTCAGGGCCAGCAGGCCATGCTGGTGCAGGCGTTGTAGGTTGGCGTGGGGAAATTCGCTGTGACGGTCGTAGTGCGCTGCGGTGGCGGCGAATTCTTCACTCAGTTGCTGCAGCAGGTCGGCGAACTCGCTGGAGTCTGGATCAGGGACGGGACGGGACACGGACGGAGACGGTTGCACGCTGGAAAGGCTCATCGGCTGGCAGTCCTGCTCAAGGGAAGGGAGATGTCGACGGCCGGCTCGGCCTCGGTTTCCACACCCAGCAGTTGCAGCAACCGCGCGCGCAGTGCCTGGAACCCAGGGGTGGAGGCCTGACGCGGACGCGGCAGGCGGATTGGCAATTGCTCGGCGATTTGCCCGTTGGCCAGCACCAGCACCCGATCGGCCAGCAGCAGCGCCTCGTCGACATCGTGGGTCACCAGCAGCACCGCCGGGGTGTGCACCCGCCACAGGCGGATGATCAGTTGGTGCATGCGGATCCGGGTCAGGGCGTCCAGAGCGGCGAAGGGCTCATCCAGCAGCAACAGGTGCGGCTCGCGTACCAGGGCCCGGGCCAACGCCACTCGCTGGGCCTCGCCGCCGGACAAGGTGCCTGGCCAGGCATTGAGCCGGTGGGCCAGCCCGACCTCCTCCAGCGCTGCCTCGGCCCGCTCCCGGGCCCCGGCACCGCGCACGCCCAGGGCAACGTTGCGCCACACGCGCTTCCAGGGCATCAACCGTGGCTCCTGGAACACCGCGGCCATGGCCGAAGGCACCTGCAACTGGCCCTGGTCGATGGGTTCCAGCCCGGCCAGGGTTCGCAGCAAGGTGGTCTTGCCCGAACCGCTGCTGCCCAGGAGGGCCACGAACTCCCCGGGAGCGATGTCCAGATCCAGGCCATCGAGCACCGCCTGCCCGGCAAAGCGCCGGGTGATCCGGCGACATTCGACGGCAGCGCGCAGGCGGCCCTGCTGGGGCAATGACAAAGTCATGGGTCAGTTCCTGATAAAGGTCGGGCGCCAGGCCAGGGCGCAACGTTCGAGGCCGCGCACCAGCCCGTCGATGCCCAGGCCGAGCACGCTGTAGACCAGGAGGCAGATGACGATCACGTCGGTGCGCATGAAGTCCCGCGCGTCGTTGACCAGGTAGCCGATACCGGCGCTGGCGTTGATCTGCTCCACCACCACCAGCCCCAGCCAACTGATGCCGAAGGCATAGCGCAGGCCGACGAAGAACGCCGGCAGGGCCCCGGGCAGGATCACGTGGACGATCAGTTCCCAGCGTTTGAGGCCCAGCAGGGTCGCGGCCTCCACCAGCTTGGGATCGAGGCTGCGAATGCCGGAAAACAGCGTGAGGTAGATAGGAAAGGTAGTGCCCAGGGCGATCAGCGCGATCTTCGGCGTCTCGCCCACGCCGAACCAGAGAATGAACAGCGGCACTATGGCCAGGAACGGCAGGGTGCGCAGCATCTGCATGGGGGAATCGATGGCGAGCTCGCCGCGCCGGGACAACCCGGCCACCAGGGCCAGGAGCGTGCCCAGGCTGACGCCGATGGTCAGGCCACTGAGGGCGCGCTTGAGGGACACCCACAGGTGCCCGGCCAGTTCGCCGCTGCCGAGCATCTGCCACAGGGTGCCGCCGATGGTACTGGGAGCGGCGATGATCCGCGCCGGCAACAGCCCGCTGCGCGAGGCCAGTTCCCACACCAGCAGAAGCAGCAACGGGCTGACCAGGCGCAGCAGCAGGTTGCCCAGGAGCTGGTATCCGGGGCGCTCGGCCCAGCGACGGGACGAGGTGAGGGGGGCTGGCGCAGGCATCGCAACATCCTTATTTCAGCGCGTTCGAGCCCCATGCTAACTACATAAAAAACGTCCGTGAAATTCGTTTTGGTTCTAACTTAATATACAAAAATTGCATTCAATGATTGCCAAGACATGCAAATCAATAATCAAAAACAATCCGAAGGAGCCGGCTTTCCGGCGAACAGCCCCCTGAGGTTTGCGCCGGCCTAGAGGGAGCCTTCGCTGGCAAGCCAGCTCCTACGGCGCAGCCTTGCCGACACGGGCGGCGACCATCTCGCCGAACATGCTCACCGGCTCTTGCAGGTTGCCGAGGAACCGCGGGTGGACCAGCCACAGGTCGATCACCGGCTTGAAGTCGCTGACCGGGACGATCTCCAGCTTGTCCCGATGGCTGCTGTTTTCCAGCAGCGGCAGCGGCACCAGGCCATAGCCCAGGCCATTGGCGATCAACCCCAGTTGCAGCTCGGTGCCGAAGGTTTCCAGGTTGATCTGCAACGACAGCCCCTGTGCGCTCAGCGCCCGTTGCAGGCCGGCACGAAAGCCGCAGCCGTCCGGGTTCAGCACCCAGCCGCGCTGGTAACAGTCGGCCAGTTTGCACGAGCGCTTGCGCACCTCGCCCTTGGCCGCCACCACCACCAGGTTCATGCTGCCCAGGGAACGGCCCACCACCCCTTCGGGGAAGACCTTGCCAGCGGGAAACAGCGCCGCCACCACATCCAGCTCACCGTTCTCGACCTTGCTCAACAGGTGGCTGCCCCAGCCCGTGGCCACCGAGGTCTGCAACTGCGGATACAGCGCCTTCAACTGGCTCAGGGCATCGAGCAGCACCACATCGCCGATGGTCTGCGGCACGCCGATGCGCAGGGCACCACTGGGGGCGCCGTCATTGGCCACCAGTTCATTCAGCGCGTCGATGCTGCGCAGCACTTCCAGGCACTGGCCATAGACCCGCAAGCCCATGCTGGTGGGCTTGAGCGGCTTGGTGTTGCGGTCCAGCAATTCCACCCCCAGGGCTTCCTCGAAATTCTGCACCCGGCGGGTAATGGCTGGCTGGGTCAACTGCAGGGCATCGGCCGCCTGGCTGATGGTCTGGCAGCGGATTACCGCCACGAACGCATTCAGATCATCTATCTTCATTCTTTTTTCGCATAATAAATGACTGGAAAAATGTTCGATAAGAATAATACCTTTTAGCTCGCCCGTGTAGTTCGCGTCATTTGCCTTGTGTCCACGGAGGGAGCCCATGCCCCACAACGCCACGACAGTCGCCATCGAATCAGCCAACTTCGCCCGCCTGCGGGACTTTATCGCCGCTCTGGCCGAGCTGCTGGACAGCCATCCCGATGAAGCCCGGGTGCTGGACCAGGGCGCCGCGCTGCTGCACCAGCTGGTGAGCCAGGACGACTGGCTGCCCGCGGCCTTCGCCCAGCCGGATCCGCAGCGCTACCAGCAGTTTCTGCTGCATGCCGACTCGCGCCAGCGCTTCTCCATCGTCAGCTTCGTCTGGGGCCCTGGGCAGCGCACACCGATCCACGACCACCGGGTCTGGGGCCTGATCGGCATGCTGAGCGGCGCCGAGGACAGCCAGGGGTTCGAACGCCTGGCCGACGGCCGCCTGCAGCCTGCCGGCGCGCCGCTGCGCCTGGTGCCGGGCCAGGTGGAAGCGGTGTCGCCACGCATTGGCGACATCCATCAGGTGAGCAATGCCTATGCCGATCGGGTATCCGTCAGCATCCATGTGTATGGCGCCAATATCGGTGCCGTGCAGCGCGCCGTGTACGATCTGGACGGCCAGGAAAAACCCTTTGTCTCCGGCTACTCCAACCATTTGCTGCCTAACCTCTGGGACTTGTCGAAGGAGCCCCTGCAATGACCGATTTCCCGACCCGCAGCCCGGCACAGATCCGCCAGGCCCTGCTCGACCGCCAGGAGCTGGCACTGATCGATGTGCGTGAAGAAGCGCCCTTCGCCGAGGCCCACCCGCTGTTCGCGGCCAACATCGCGCTGTCGAAACTGGAGCTGGAGGTGTATGCGCGCATCCCCCGCCGCGACACCCCGATCACCCTCTACGACCAGGGCGAAGGGCTGGCCCAGCGCGCCGCCACGCGCCTGCGGCAACTGGGCTACAGCGATGTCGCCCTGCTGGCAGGCGGCCTGGAGGGTTGGCGCAGCGCGGGCGGCGAGCTGTTCAAGGACGTCAACGTGCCGAGCAAGGCCTTTGGCGAACTGGTGGAAGCCGAGCGCCACACTCCGTCCCTGGCCGCCGAGGAGCTCCAGGCACTGCTCGACCAGCAGGCCGACCTGGTGGTGCTCGATGCCCGGCGCTTCGACGAATACCAGACCATGAGCATCCCCGGCAGCACCAGCGTGCCCGGGGCCGAACTGGTGCTGCGGGTGCGTGAGCTGGCCCCCGATCCCCGCACCCGGGTGGTGGTCAATTGCGCCGGGCGCACCCGCAGCATCATCGGCACCCAGTCCCTGGTGAATGCCGGCATCCCCAACCCGGTGGCGGCACTGCGCAATGGCACCATCGGCTGGACCCTGGCCGGGCAGAAGCTCGAACACGGTCAGAGCCGGCGCTTCAAGGCCATCAACGAGGCCCAGCGGGCCCCAGCCCAGGACGCCGCTCGGGCCGTGGCCGACCGCGCCGACGTGGCACGCATCGACCTGGCCCAGTGGCGGCGCTGGCAGGCCGACCCCAAGCGCACCAGCTACCTGTTCGATGTGCGCACCCCGGAGGAATTCGCCGCCGGCCACCTGCCCGGCGCCCGCTCCACCCCCGGTGGGCAACTGGTGCAGGAAACCGACCACTTCGCCAGCGTGCGCGGTGCGCGCCTGGTCCTGGTGGACGACGACGGCGTGCGCGCCAACATGAGCGCTTCCTGGCTGGCCCAGATGGGCTGGCAGGTGGCGGTGCTGGACGGCCTGCGCGACAGCGACTTCAGCGTGCGCGGCCCCTGGCAGGCGCCACTGCCGGACACCTCGCCGGCCGAAGAAATCAGCCCCCGCACCCTCGCCACCTGGCTCCAGGAGCCCGGCACCCTGGTACTGGACTTCACCGCCAGCGCCAACTACGTGCAGCGCCACATCCCCGGCGCCTGGTGGGCATTGCCCAGCCAGTTGCAGGAAGCCCTGGCCCAGTTGCCACAGGCGGAGCGCTATGTCCTGACCTGCGGCAGCAGCCTGCTGGCGCGCTTCGTGGTGCCGCAGCTGCAGGCCCTGACCCAGCGTCCGGTGTTCCTCCTCAGCGGTGGCACCGCGGCCTGGATCGAAGCCGGCCTGCCCGTGGAAGAAAGCCGCCAGCAACTGGCTTCACCCCGGATCGACCGCTACCGGCGCCCCTATGAAGGCACCGACAACCCGAAAGAAGCCATGCAGGGCTACCTGGACTGGGAATTCGGCCTGGTGGCGCAGTTGGGCCGGGATGGCACCCACGGCTTCTTCGTCATCTGAACCGCTTCGCTGGCAAGCCAGCTCCTACAGACCCCGCCTTTGCACTGTAGGAGCCGGCTTGCCGGCGAAGAGGCCGCAGGCCTGGCATCGCTCGCAAGGGCACCCTCGCGGGCAAGCCCGCTCCTGCGAGGAGGGGTATTTCGGGCGCGTAGGCGGTGCTGGTGGATCATCAATCGCCCGGATGACAAATAGCAATAATTCTCGATATCATTCGCGACCTTGTGCTCACCGCGTCGTCAAGAAGGATATCCATGTCTCGCTCCAAGCCCGACTCTGCGTCGGCGGACTCTGTTCGCGGGTTCTATGCGGACATCCTGCATTTCCTGCGTAAACGCACGGACAACGCCAGCGACGCGGCGGACATGACCCAGGACGTGTTCACCCAATGGCTCGACTACCGTGACCGGGCCCAGGTCGAACAGCCCCGGGCCTTCCTGTTCCAGATGGCACGCAACCTGCTGCGTGATCATTGGCGGCGCCAGCAGGTACGCTCCCGTGCTCATCAGGACGGGCACCACGAGCAAAGCCTGGACAACGAGCCCCTGGCCGACGAGCAGCACGAGCCCCTGCCCGCGGCCCAGCGCCTGCAACGCCTGGAACAGTTGAAAGAAGTCCTCGCCCAACTCTCGCCGCGCCGCCGCGAAGCCCTTATGCTGCACCGCTTCGAAGGGCTGAGCCAGACGCAGATCGCCGAGCGCATGGGCATTTCCGTGAGCATGGTGGAAAAACACATCGCCTTTGCCCTGCTGCACTGCAAGCAGCACCTACAACGAGAAAACGGCAAGGAGCAGCCTGAATGACCCGCTTTTCCGGCACCCACAACGACCTCGACAGCGAGCAGATCGACGCCGAGGCCGCCAGCTGGTTCGCCCGCAACCGCAACGACCCGGACCGCGCCACGCGCAAGGCCTTCGATGCCTGGGTCAGCGAGCCGGCCCACGCCCGGGCCTATGCCGAGTTCGAAGAACTGTGGGTCGATCTTGCGCAATTGCAGCAACTGAGCCGGCCCATTCCCCTGCCCCGGCGCAAGCCCGCCCCCTGGCGCCCGGCCCTGGCGGCGGCCGCGGCGGTGCTCTGTGCGGTGCTGGCAGTCAACCTGGGCACGCCCCAGGGGCCCTACATCCAGCAG
Organism: Pseudomonas sp. JV245A; assembly: GCF_032424515.1. NCBI lineage: Bacteria > Pseudomonadati > Pseudomonadota > Gammaproteobacteria > Pseudomonadales > Pseudomonadaceae > Pseudomonas > Pseudomonas sp. JV245A. Next base: position 32,996 of record NZ_VYKE01000044.1, on the reverse strand, counting down.
GTGGCGGCCCAGGAAAAGGGCGCCCGCGCCTTCAAGCTGCCCGATGGCAGCACCCTGTACGTCAACGCCAACACCCAGGTGAAAGTGGATTTCAGCGCCCAGCAGCGTGATATCTACCTGCAACAGGGCCAGCTGTACCTGGAAGTGGCCGCCGACAAGGAGCGCCCGCTGTGGGTGCACAGCGGCGCGGCCAAAGTGCGGGTGGTGGGCACCGCCTTCGACGTGCGTCGTGGCCAGCGCCAAGTGGTGGTCAGCGTCGCCCACGGCCAGGTGGCCTTCAGCCCGGACGGCAAGCCCGGGGAGTTGACCCTGCTCGGCGCCCGCCAGCAAGCCACCTATGACCTGCACAAAGGCACCCTGCGCCAGCAGACCCTGGACAGCGATGAGGTCGCGGACTGGCGCAGCGGGCACCTGGCCTTTCGCAACCGCGACCTGGCCAGCCTGGTGGATGAGTTGAACCTGTATCGGCGCCAGCCGGTGCAACTGGCCGAGGGTTCGCTGGGGGCCTACAAGGTCTCGGGCAACCTCGATGTCAACGACCCCGACGCCCTGATCAAGGCACTGCCCGTGCTGATTCCGGTAAAAGCCGTACCCCTGGCCGACGGCCAGCTGAGGCTCGAGGCTCGTTGATCCACTCATATGAGAATATTTTGCATTCGCATATGAGGTTTTTTTTCACTGCCGCGTCTTCCTCCCGTCTGCGATCTGTACGCAGCGCTTTTTTGGCCTTTAAGCCGCTCTGGGGGAAGTCATGTTTCGCGCGCTCTTGCCTGTTCCGTTAGTCCGTACCCGCCCTACCCTGCTCGCCGCCTGCCTGGCATTCAGCCTGCAGGCCTACGCCGGGCCGCTGCATTTCCAGTTGCCGGCGCAGCCTCTGGCCGCGTCCCTGAGCCAGATCGCCCAGCAGGCGAAGATCCAGCTGCTGTTCGATGAGCAACTGCTGCGCAACGCCAAGGCGCCGGCCCTGCAGGGTGACTACAGCCCGGAAGAGGCGATTCGCACCTTGCTGCAGGACGGTCGGTTCAACCTGGTGAAGGTCGACAACACCTACATCGTGCGCCCTGCCGACACCAACCTGAGCAGTGGTTCGGCCCTGCAACTGGGGGCCATGAGCGTGATCGGCAACGGCACCGAAGTGGACTCCTCGAGTGTCGGCCGCTCGACCCTGAACCAGGCGGAAATCGATCGCCACCAGGCCACCAACGTGGTCAGCCTGATCGACACCCTGCCCGGCGTGAGCCTGGGCGGCTCGCTCAAACCCGGCGGCCAGACCATCAACATCTGGGGCCTGGGGGATGCCGAAGACGTGCCGATGAGCGTTGATGGCGCCACCAAGAGCGGCTTCGAACGCTACCAGCAGGGTTCGGTGTTCATCGAGCCGGAGCTGATCAAGCGCATCGAAGTGGAAAAAGGCCCGCACTCCCCCGAGACCGGCAACGGTGGTTTCGGCGGCACCGTGCACATGGAGACCAAGGACGCCCCGGACCTGCTGCAGGAAGGTCGCAACGCCGGCGCCATGGTCAAGTACGGCTACAGCAGCAACAGCCATGAACAGGCCTATACCGGCGCGGTGTACGGCCGTACCGATGATCACCGCTTCGATGCCCTGGCCTACTGGACCAAGCGCGACGGCGACGACATGAAGATCGCCAGCGCCCAGCCCGACCCGCGCAACGCCTACCCGATCAACCCCAAGCGCCTGCCCAATACCGCCCAGGACATGGAAGGCGAGCTGTTCAAGCTGAACATGCAACTGACCGACGAACATCGCCTGGGCTTCAGCTACATGCGCTCCAACAGCGACATCTGGGCGCCCTTCTCGGCCAAGAGCTACCCGACGCCACCGAGCCAGAGCGACATCAACAAGTACGGTTATGACGGCGCCACCCGCCGCTTCCTGGCCCAGCGCAATACCATCGACACCACCTGGATCGCCAAGTACCAGTACACCCCCGTGGACAATCCATGGATCGACTTCGAGGCCAAGTACTCCGATTCCACCACCGACCAGACCGACGAACGCGGGCCGAACGCCTTCTTCCAGCCGGCCTCCGGTGGCCGCAAGATCACCGTGGGCTATGACGACAAGATCCTGGCCCTGAAAAACACCAGCCGCTTCAGCACCGGCCCGCTGGAACACGCGCTGACCAATGGCATCCAGATCCGCAAGCACACTCGCGAAGTGGACATGTGGATGCCGGGCAAGACCTATGAAGTACCCAAGTACAACTATGGCCACTACCAGCCTGGCTTCATGCCCCACGGCAAGGTCGACAACAATGCCTTCTACATCCAGGACGCCATCACCCTGGGGGACTTCACCCTGACCCCGTCCCTGCGCTACGACCATGTGCGCAACCGCGGCGAGAAGAACGACGCACCGTTCTACAATAGCCCCGACCCGGTGGCGGGCCACGATTACGGCGACAAGACCTACACCGGCTGGTCGCCTCGGCTGTCGGCGTTCTGGACAGTGACCCCGCAATTCGCCCTGTTCGCCGACTACAGCAAGACCTGGCGCGCGCCGGTGATCGACGAGCAGTACGAGGTCCAGTCGGCCGCCTCCACCCGTTCCGCCACCAGCCGCGACCTCGACCCGGAACGCATCACCGCGTTGCGCGCCGGTAACATCACCAGCTTCTCCGACGTGTTCACCCAGGCCGACCGCGTCCAGGTGCGTACCACCCTGTTCCACAACACCATCAAAGACGAAATCATGAAGAACCTCGGGATCGGCTGCCCCGAGCAACTCAGCAGCGGCAAGAGCATCGGCCAGGTGTGCAACCAGCCGACCATAGGCGTCTACCGCAATATCGGCGACCTGACCATCAAGGGCTTCGAGGTGGAAAGCTTCTACGACTCGACCTACCTGTTCGGCTCGCTGTCCTACTCGTGGATTACCGGTAAGCATGAAGGTGCCTACACCAACCCTTGGGGGCCGAACGTCTGGGCCCGGGACATCCCGCCACGCAAGTGGGTGGCCAGCCTGGGGGTGAAGATTCCTCAGTGGGATGCGCAAGTGGGCTGGCAGGGCCAGTGGGTGCGCCAGACCGACCGGGTGCCCAGCGACATCTATGCCGGCGGTCCGGGCAGCGCCCTGGGCGACTCCTATTGGGACCAGTACAAGAACGACCGCTACAACGTGCACGGCCTGTTCGCCAACTGGAAACCCCAGCAGCCTTACCTCAAGGGCACCGAAGTCAACTTCACCCTGGACAACATGTTCAACCGTGACTATCGCCCACCACTGAGCGGCGATAACGCATCCAGCCTGGGGCGCAACGCCAAGATCAGCGTGACCCGCTTCTTCTGACGGCAACTGGCTGCGGTGCATCGGACGCACCGCAACAGGCCAGCCGTTGGCCATCACGGATGTATTGCAAACCGTTAGCCAAGCCCTGCCGCCCGCACCTGCCGGGCTAAGATCGACGCCCCCCCCTGAAAACCGCTGAAATGCCTTTGGGCGCTTTCAGTCAACTTTCCATTGATTATGTACGACACCTGTCGTACAACCGAGAAGACGTCATGGACAGAGGCTTCAGGAAGGTCAGGCGGGACCTGATCAATGCCTTACAAAGCGGCCACTATCTGCATGCCGCGCGTGGCTCGATCGAGGTCAAGAACCTGCTGGCCACCGGCGAGATCTCGACCAGTCAACTGATCCAGGTCGTAGGCGCCTGCAAGGGCCAGGACCACAGTTGCAGCGCCCACCACAGCGTCCCGGGCATCGCGGTCCACGTGCTGAAAAAGGCCGGCTGGTACATCAAGTTCTACTTTATCGAGCCAGATGCGTGGTTCATCAGCGTTCACCGATGAGGGCAACCCATGAAACTCTTTCTGCAAGGCGACCGGGGCAAGGCGCTCTGCGAGCATTGCCAACAGGTCGTCGGCATTACCTACCTGCGGCGCGACGTCCCTTTCAGCGACGGCCATGGCCTGGCCCGGGACATCCTGGTGGGGGTTTGCGACCTCTGCGCCACGGTGGTGGCCATCCCGCCCCAGTCCACACCGGCGATCAAGGAAGCGCGCAAGCAGTCATTGACCTCCATCGAGGCGCGGCTGCCGGCGGTCTACCTCGATGTACTGGATGCGGCGATGCACTGCGTGGCCCCGGATGCCGGAGTGCAGATGCGCAAACTGTTCCTCGGCTACTACTTCAGCGCCCCCGCGGCGTCTTCCCTGGAGCAAGTGCAAAGCGGCTTCGTCGCGTACCTGGCCGAGCAGGCCGAGGCCCGCCAGTTGCCTGCCGTGCAGGTCATGAAACGCCTGTCGCTGAAGGTCAACCACTATGTGGCCGAGGATCTTGCGCGCCTGCTGCAAGCCACCCGGATGACCCAGACCGAGCTGCTGAAAGCGCTGATCGCGCAGATGCGCCTGGATGTGCTCGAAGGCGGCAACCCCGCGGTGATCGCCGACCTGCGCCAGCTGGCGCGCCTGGGGCTTTGACCTTCAGCCTTTGCCCCGGCCCGCGACCCGCCCCGCCCGCAGGAAATCCCCCCAGCGCCGCACCAGGTAGTTGTGCTCGTCCATCACCGAGTTCCACACGGCGATATGCCCCATGCGCTGCTGGTAGGAACCGCCATCGCGGGTCTCGCCGATATCGATCAGCGGTTCGCCGTCGCTGCCCGGCAACTCTTCCCGGGCCGGTTTGCCGGCGTACCAGTAATCCCACTCGGCGCTGCTCAGGTGATCGCGGGTACGCGCCGGGTTGCCGATGTAGTAGCCCTGGCGTGCCATCACCGCACCGGGCCAGCCCGACAGCCACCAGTTGAGGTAGGCATAGGCTGCATCCAGCACCGCGCCCTTGGCGTGGCGCGACAACGACAGCCCGCCGAACCAGGCGCGGTAGCCTTCCTTCGGCACTGCCAGGCGGTATTTGACCCCCGCCCGGTGCAGGCGCATCAGCGTCGGCGACCACAGGCTCTGGATATCGATGCGCGGGCTGAGCATCAGTTGCGCGGCCTCTTCATCGTCCGACCAGAACGCCGCGAAGTGCCCTTCACGCTGCTTGCGCACCAGGATCCCTGCCAGCCGGTCGATCTCTTCGATGCTCAGGTTGCCGATGTCCTTGAAGGATTCCAGGCCACAGCCCTGCACCGCCAGGGCGGCGTCCAGGGCACCGATCGCCGCATCGCTCTGCAAGGCAATGCGCCCGCTCCAGGCCGGCTCCAGCAGCCAGCCCCAGCTTTCGTTGGCGCTGGAAAAACCCGCCGGCAGGCGCTCCGGGCGGTAGGCGAAACTGTCGGCGTTGTGGGTCAGCGGCAGCATGCTGATGCGCTCGCTGGCCGTGCTGCCCAGGCTACCGTCGTGCTGCACATAGAGCCGTTCGCTGGGCACGCTGCCACTGCCCAGGCGATCGTCCGGCGACAGGCGCCCGCGCTTGGGCAGGTCGTTGATCTCGTGCCACAGGGCAATGCGCCGGGTATCGATGGGCTGGATCGCCTGGGCCGGCCAGACAAAATCGACGTTGTGAAACCACTGGTCATAGAGGTCGTAGCTGTCCGGCTGCATCACCGCGATGCGCTGGGCCTGCTCCACATCGTGTACCTGATACACCAGGCGGATGCCCAGGTCCTGCTCGGCGCGCACCCGCAGGGATTCGAGCAGGGTCACCGAGGTGCCCAGCACCCGCAGGGTGACCGGTTGCGTCGCCGCCATCAGGCACCCTCCCCGGCGGCCGGGGCGAAGCTGCGGGCGAACACTTCGAAGGAGCGGCGCAGTTGTTCGGGCGCAAGCCCGCGCAGGATAAACACCAGCCGCGAGCGATGGTCGGCACTGGGCCAACGGGGCAGATGCACGGGGGCGTGCAGGCAATGCTGCACGCCATGGATGACGATGGGGGCCTGGTTGGCGTTGATGTTGAGCAATCCTTTCACCCGCAGAATTCGTTCGCCGTGGCATCTTAGCAGCATCGACAACCAGACCCCGAAGCCCACCCAATCCAGGGCTTGCTCGAACTCCAGGCTGCACACTTGCGCCGCGCCATGCTGTGGCGCAGCCGCTTTGAGTGGCCCCTGCAACTGCCAGCGCGCCACTTCCCGCTCGGCCGTCGCACCGCGCAGGCCTTCCCCCAGCAACAGCTGGTCACCGCTCTGGATCTGCTGGGTCAGCAACAGCGGCGCCCCGGGATTGAGCCGCTGCAAATGCTCGCGCAACGCCGCCTGGGTTGCTTCGTCGACACAATCGGTCTTGCTCAGCAGCAAGCGATCCGCGGCCGCCACCTGGGCCAGCCACTCCGGGTGCAGGCGCTCCTGCAACGCCGCGTGGCTGGCATCCACCAGGGTCACCAGCAGGCCGATGTGCACCCGCCCGCGCAATTGCGGATCGTTGTTCACCGTGGCCAGGATCGGCGCCGGGTCGGCCAGCCCGGTGGTTTCCAGCAGCACCCGGCGAAAGGCCGGAACCTCGCCCCGGCTACGCCGCGCCAGGAGCGCCAGCAGCGCCTCTTTCAGTTCGCCGCGAACCGAACAGCAGACACAGCCGCTGGGCAGCAGCACCGTGTCCGGCGCCACCTCCTGCACCAGCAAATGATCGATGCCGATATCGCCGAACTCGTTGATCAGCAGCGCCGTGTCCCCCAGGCTCTGGTCCTGCAACAGGCGGTTGAGCAAGGTGGTCTTGCCACTGCCGAGAAACCCGGTGATGACGTTCAGGGGCAGGCTCATGGCTGTTGCTCCAGGTGCTTGAGGATCACAGGGTCGAGAGGATCGAGGGGCCGGCCGAGCATGGATTCGGCCAGGCTCCACAACTGCTCCAGGCCGCTGGCCAGTTCCTGGCGGCCGGTAGCCCCCAGCAGCAGATAGGCCGAGCCCTGGAAGTCTTCGACCTTGAGCCGCAACGGCACCAGTACCCGGTTGACCGCGGCGATTCTGCGCAAGCGTTCGCGACGCCGGGGCAGTTCATCCCCCAGCGGATCGCTCCAGTGCACGTCTTCGCCCAGCAGCCCGCATAACCCGCACATGTTCAGCCCTCCTTCATGGCATCACGTCCCCGGAGTTCGGGCCCAGGGTCTGGCCGACGAACAGGTTGCCCCCCGGCTCGCTGGCCAGCAGCACCGCGGTGGGCGCCACTTCATCGGCCAGGCCGAAGCGCCCCAGGGGCAGCTCGGCGGCCTTGGCGGTTTTCCAGGCGCTGCTGATGCCAGACACCAGCGGCGTCTCGATCGGCCCCGGGGCGATGGCGTTGACCAGCACATTGTCCATGGCCACTTCCAGGGCCAGGGACTTGGTGAAGCCGATGACGCCGGCCTTGGCCGCGGCGTAGTGGGTCAGCTCGGCGCCGCCCTTGATTCCCAGCTGCGAGGCGACGTTGATGATCCGCCCCCAACGCTGCGCCAGCATATGGGGCAAGGCCCGCTGGCTGGCGACGAAGACGCTGGTGAGATCGACCCGCAGCATGTCGTTCCACATCTCGATGGACAGATCGACGCAGCGCGCCTGGGTCAGCATGCCGGCGTTGTTCACCAGGATATCGATACCGCCGAAATGCTCGACACAGGCATCGACTCCGGCCTGGGCCCCTTCGACACTGCCGACATCGGCCACGCATTCGACGACTTCAGCGCCCAGCTCGCGGCAGGCCTGGGCGCTCTCGGCCAGGCGCGCGGGGTCGCGGTCAGCCAGCAGCAGGCGTGCTCCCGCCACCGCGTAGGCCCGGGCGATAGCGGCGCCGATACCGCTGCCGGCGCCGGTGATCACGGCGCGGCGGTTGTGCAGGTGTTGCATGGGACTTTCTCCTTCAAGGGTGTGCGGTTCGCTGGCCAGCCAGCTCCTACGGAGGCGGTGAGCCGCCTGCACGAGCCGGCTGGCTGGCGAAGGGGTTCAATCCGGCCAGCGCACCGTCAGGCCGCCATCGATGACGATGCTCTGCCCGGTGAGGTAGCTGGACTCCTCGCTGGTGAGAAAGCGCACCAGGGACGCCACTTCATCGGCCCGCCCGACCCGGCCCAGGGGGATGGCCCGGGCCGCCTTGGCCAGGCCTTCCGGGCCCAGGGAGTTCTGGCTGTCCAGCGACTGCGGGGTCTCGATCAACCCCGGGATCACCGCGTTGCAGCGAATGCCCCTGGCCGCCAGTTCCACCGCCAGCGAGCGGCACAACCCCGGCACCCCGGCCTTGGCCGCTGCATAGTGAGCGTGGTCCTGCCAGCCGTAGACGCCACCGGCAATCGAGGAAATCGCCACCAGGGCACCGCCCTCACCCATGTGTTTGACCGCCGCGCGGAAGGTGCGCATGACCCCGGTCAGGTCCACATCGAGCATGGCGTTCCAGGCCGCGTCGGTCATGTCCAGCAAGGGTGCGCGGCGCAGCAGGCCGGCATTGGCCACGGCGTAATCGAGGCGGCCAAAGTGCGCCACGGCCTGCTCGGCCAGGGCGTCCACCGAGGCGCTGTCGGTCACGTCCAGGGGCAGCATCAGGCAGTGCCCGCCCGCCTCGGCCACGAGGTCGCGGGTGGCTTGCGGGTCATGGGGGTCGGCAGGGAAATACCCGCCCACCACCGCCACACCGGCCCGTGCATAGGCCACGGCCAGGGCCTGGCCGATGCCGCTGGCGGCACCGGTGATCACGGCGACTTTTTGAGTCATGGATAACTTTCCTTATTGAACGGATTCAGGACGCACATGGCGCGCGGCGAACATCAGCGCACCGGAGAGGAAACAAGGCAGCGCGCCGAAATACAGCGCCGAGGTCTGCCAGTCGCCACCGGCGGACAGCACCTGGGTGGCGCCGAAACCCGCCACCACCGCGCCGATCGGCCCCATGGCGTGGATGATCGCGCCGCCGGTGGCGCGGATGCTGGTAGGGAAGCTTTCGCTGATGAAGAACAGCGCCGCCGAGTAAGGGCCGATCAGGAAGAACAGGCCCAGGCTGTAGAGACCCACCACCATCGGCATGTTGCTCGGGCCGTAGAGCATGCCGGCGAACGACAGGCCGCCGAGCATCCAGCCCAGGCCGATGACATTGCGCCGGCCGATCTTGTCGCCCATCCAGCCGTGGCTCAGGTAGCCGCAGTAGCCCACCAGGTTGGAGAGCACCAGGATGATCAGCGAGTTCTCGAAGGAGATGTGGTGCACGCTGACGATCACCGACGTGCCGAGCACGCTGAACACCTGGATCGCCGCCCAGTTGAGCAGGATCGCCGCGCCGATCACCAGGGTCGCGCGCCGCGCCGGGCCACGAAAGGCCGCAGCCAGGCCGGCCTTGCTGTGCTCGTCATAGTCCACGCCATAGGTCAGCGCCACCGCCTGGGCCTCGCTCACCGAACCACTTTTGCGCAGCTGGCTGATGCGCTGGTGGATCTGGAACTGCGGGCTCTCCTTGAGCTTGCGCGCCATCACCGCAATGACGATGGCCGGGATCGCGGCGAAGATGAAGCAGCCTTGCCAGCCGATGATCGGCAGCAGCACCGCGGTCAACCCGGCGGCGATCAGCGCCCCCACCGGCCAGCCACCCTGCACCAGGCTGTAGATGAAGCCCCGGCGCTTGGCCAGTTGCGGGTCGTCGGATGCCGCGTACAACTCGCTGAGGTAGGTGGCGTTCACCGTTTCCTCGGCATAGCCCAGGCCGCCCAGGGAGCGGATCAGGATCAGCGGCGACTTGCCCCAGGCGCCGCCGATGGCGGTCAGCGCCGAGCAGATGGCCGAGCCGCTGACGGTGAAAATGATGCCCATGCGCCGGCCCAGCTTGTCCACCAGCGGCCCGATGGCCAGGGCCACCACCGCGGTGCCCACCGCCACCCAGGTGGCGATCTCGGCCTGCTCGACCTCGCCCCAGCCGAAGTGCCGGCCGATCTCCGGCAGCAGGGTGCCAAACAGAATGAAGTCGTACACCGCAAACACCCAGGCGAAGAAGGCGATCCAGGTGGCGAAGCGCACTTGGGCCGGGGTCAACTGCTGGGGTTTCCAGCCAGTCAGGTCGAGCTTGTTATAGATAGACATCAGTCACGCCTCGATGAAGTGGCCGGGGTCAGCGGTTGCGCGGGTGGCGGCGGATAAAGTCGTCGGCGATCTCGTCGAAGGTGACGAAGCGCACGCCGGCATGGCTCTGGATGTGTTCGATCAGGCGTTCGAGCATCAACAGCACTTGCGGGCGGCCGGAGACGTCGGGGTGGATGGTCATGGTGAACACCGCGTGCTCATGCTCGCGGTAGACCCAGTCGAACTGGTCGCGCCACATTTCCTCCAGGTGCCGCGGGTTGACGAAACCGTGGCTGTTGGGCGCCTTCTTGATGAACATCATCGGCGGCAGGTCGTCCAGGTACCAGTTGGCCGGGATCTCCACTAGGTCGGTTTCCTGGCCCCGCACCAAAGGTTTCATCCAGGTGTCGGGGTGCTGGCTGTAGTCGATCTTGGTCCAGCTGTCGCCGACCCGCACGTAGTAGGGATGGAAGTCGTTGTGCATCAGGCTGTGGTCGTACTTGATGCCCTTTTTCAGCAGCAGCTCGTTGGTCACCTTGCTGAATTCCCACCAGGGCGCAACGTAGCCGGTGGGGCGCTTGCCGGTGACCCGGGTGATCAGCTCGATGGATTTGTCGAGGACGATCTCTTCCTGTTCCGGGGTCATGGCGATGGGGTTTTCGTGGCTGTAGCCGTGCACGCCGATCTCGTGGCCGGCCTCGGCAACCGCCTTCATCTGCTCGGGAAAGGTCTCCATGGAGTGGCCGGGAATGAACCAGGTGGTGCGCAGGCCATAACGCTCGAACAGCTTGAGCAGGCGCGGCGCGCCGACCTCGCCGGCGAACAGGCCGCGGGAGATGTCGTCCGGCGAATCCTCGCCGCCGTAGGAACCGAGCCAGCCGGCCACCGCGTCCACATCGACACCAAATGCACAGAGAATTTCTTTAGCCATGAGCGGCCTCCAGTGATTGCTTGTGGTTGAAAAAAATCGTCGGAGCTAGCGCGGCAACGCCGCCTCCAGCGCCAGGGCCGCATCCAGCAGTTGCCGGTCATGGCCCTGGGGCAGGCTCAGCAACAGCCCGGTGGGCAAGCCCTGGGCATCGCGGCCGCTGGGCAGAGCCACGCCGGGCATGTCGAGGAAACTGCCGGGCATGGTCAGGCGCAGGGTCGCCAGGTTGGTCCGGGCAAAGAGCTCTTCGTCCTGCTCCAGGGGCGCCAGGGGCGGCGCCACATGGGCCACGGTGGGGGTAATCAGCACCGCGCCGTCCAGTTCGTCCTGCACCTGTTGCTGCAACTGGCGCCGCGCCTGGTACAGCCGCAGCAACTGGCTGGCGGGCATCTGCCGGGCGCTTTCCAGGCGCCGTCGCACCCGCGGATCGAGCTGTTCGGCGTACTCGCTGTCGAGCAACGGCTGGTGCAGGGCGAAGGCTTCGGCGGCGCCGAGCCAGCCTTGTTCCTGGATCAGTTGCAGGGTGGCTTGCAGGCTGTGCAGCGGCCGTTGCTCCACCAGCGCCCCGGCCTGTTGCAGGCTTTCGATGACCACCAGCAGATTGGCCCGCACGGCAACCTGGGTACGGCTGTCGTCAAGCACTTGCGAATCGACCCAGAAGCGTTGCCCCGCCAGGCTGCGGGGCGGCGGCAATTGCCGGGGGTCGCCACCGCGCAACAGCCCGTCGATCAGCCAGGCATCGCGCACGCTGCGGGTCAGCGGCCCGAGGCTGTCGAGGCTTTCGGCCAGGGGAAACACCCCCTCGCGGTCATAGCGCAGGGAGGTGGCGCGGTAACCCACCAGGCCATTGAAGGCTGCGGGAATGCGGATCGAACCGGCAGTGTCGGTGCCCATGGCGATCGGCACGATACCGGCCGCCACCGCCACCGCGGAACCTGCCGAGGAACCACCGGGAATCCGTGGCTGGGCATCACTGTGGGGGTTGATCGGAGTGCCGAAGTGCGGGTTCAGGCCGAGCCCGGAATAGGCGAACTCACTGAGGTTGGTCTTGCCCAGGCTGACCAGCCCGGCCCGGCACAGCTGCCGTACGCTGGACGCATCCACCTTGGCCGGCGGCGCCTCGCGACGCACCTGGGCGGCGGCGGTGGTGATACTGCCGGCCAGGTCGAACAGGTCCTTCCAGGCCAGGGGCACGCCATCCAGCAGGCTCAGCGGCTGGCCGGCCCGCCAGCGGGCAGCCGCCGCCTCGGCCTCGCGCCGGGCCCGGGCCGGGCACAGGGAAATGAACACATGGGGCGTTGCCTCGGCCAACGCCAGGGCCTGCTCCAGAACCTGGACCGGATCGGTGCGGCCCGAGGCAAAGGCTTGCGCCATGGCCGTGGCGTCGTTCAGCGAATCAGGGTGCATGGCTCACTCCGCAAAAATCTAAAAATGTACTAAATATTAAAATGTACATTTTATACAGAGCAGATTCCGTGCCAGCTCAAAACGCAGGGAGCACCGCGTGCTTTCGGAAAATCCCCCAGATTCGCCTGTAATAGCGAGCCAGAGTGGGTTACTGACAGAGATCGCGCGACGACCGACGGAGAAAATCCTCGCCCAAGGGGCTGCCATTGAAATAATGTATCTTTTATTAAAAAGTACATTTTGGTGCAGAAAGGTAACAACCCACCCAGGGCGGCCCCAGGACGGGGCAACCAAACGTGGCACTCAGTGACACTTGGCAACTGTGAGAGAATCCCCGGCCACCGCGGCCCGGCAACGGGCTCGTCACCCACCGGCAACAGCCCCTAGAGGAACCGATGAAAGCAGTGTCAGCAGAGGACCCGCGCACCGCATCGCGCTACGCCATGATCCGTCAGGTCTTGCGCGACGCCATCCTCCAGGGCACCGCCCTGCAGGGCCTGGTGCTGCTGGAAGCGCCCCTGGCGGAACTGTTCGGCACCAGCCGAGTGCCGGTGCGCAAGGCCCTCGATCTGTTGCACGGCGAAGGGCTGATCAGCCGTTTTGACGGCCGCGGCTACCTGATCAACCCCCAGGGCCTGGAGATCGAACCGCTGCGCCTGCCCCTGAGCCATGCCCACCTGGGGCTGGCCAGCGACGAAGAACTGGTGGACACCCGCCCCCTGGGGGAACGGATCTACGAAGAACTGGGCAGTGCCCTCTCCACCTGCATCGCCTTCGGTCATTTTCGCCTCGACGAACAGGCCGCCGCCGAGCACTACGGCGTCAGCCGCGCGGTGGTCCGCGAAGCACTGATGCGCCTGCGCGATCGCGGCCTGGTGGAAAAGGAACCCTACTCCCAATGGCTGGCCGGGCCGCTGACCGCCCGGGAAGTCACCGAAGACTACGAACTGCGCGCCTGCCTGGAACCCGAAGCCCTGCGCCAGAGCGCGCCGGGCCTGGGCCGCGAACGCCTGGAACAGATGCTGGAACGGGTGACCCAGGCGCAACAGGCCGAGCACTGTGGCCTGGAGGCCCTGGAACGCCTGGAAGAAGACCTGCACCAGCAATGCCTGGGCGGCTTGCAGAACCGCAAGATGGCGGCGCTGATCCGTCAGGCCCAGAGCCCGATGATCATCAACCGGATCTTCTACCGCCTGCTGGGCATCGGCGCCGACCCGGCGATGCTCGCCGAGCACCGACTGATCCTCGAACTGCTGCTGCACGGTGCCTACGACGCTGCGGCCCTGAACCTCAGAGAACACCTGCAACGCGCCCGCCAGCGCATGTTGCAACGCCTCAAAGTGCTGTCGGTGCTCCCGGAACCGGAACTACCCGGCTTCCTCAGCAAAATCAGCTGAGCCCCGTAGCCGCTGCCGAGCCCGCGAGGCTGCGCAAAGGTCCGCAGGACCTTGCCTGGCGATCGCCTGCCAAACCTCCGGCGGCCCTCAGAACCCCGCGTCCCTGCGGGCCTTTCGCAGCCTGCGGCAGCGGCTACAGTGCGTTGCGCTTTACCAGGCTGAGGTCGGGGACGGTGCTGCGGCGCTGGCTCAGGTAGCGGGTGCAACTGACCCGCAGGAAGGAGGCGAAATTCACCACTTCGCCACGGTAATCCATGACCTCTTCATACAGCTTGGCGATCAGCTGGTTGGTGGTCATGCCGTCCACTTCGGCGATCTCGCTGAGGATGTCCCAGAACTGGTTTTCCAGGCGCAAGGTCGTGACCACGCCACAGATGCGCAACGAGCGAGAACGGGATTCGTAGAGAATCGGGTCGGCTTTGACGTACAGCTCGCACATGGCGTGGCCCTCGCTTACAGGGTGATTTTGGTGCCCAGCAGGCCCAGGAAACCGGCCAGCCAACTGGGATGCGCCGGCCAGGCCGGGGCGGTGGCCAGATTGCCTTGAACATGGCCTTGGGTCACGGGGATATCGATATAGGTGCCCCCCGCCAGCCGAACTTCCGGGGCGCAGGCCGGGTAGGCGCTGCATTCGCGGCCTTCGAGGATGCCGGCCGCCGCCAGCAGTTGCGCGCCGTGGCACACCGCGGCAATCGGCTTGCCAGCCTGGTCGAATTCCCTGACCAGTTGCAGGACCTTTTCGTTCAGGCGCAGGTATTCCGGGGCACGGCCACCGGGGATCAGCAGGGCGTCGTAATCGCTGGACTTCACTTGGGCGAAATCGAAGTTCAGGGCAAACAGATGGCCCGGCTTTTCGCTGTAGGTCTGGTCGCCCTCGAAGTCGTGGATCGCCGTGCGCACGGTCTGCCCGGCGCTCTTGTCGGGACACACCGCATGCACGTTGTGACCGACCATCAGCAGGGCCTGGAACGGCACCATCACTTCGTAGTCTTCGACGTAATCGCCAACCAGCATGAGAATCTTTTTCGCGGCCATGGAGTGGACTCCTTTCAGTGAAAGACGGGGGCGCAAGGAGTATTCAAGGTAGCCCCAATCCACCGGCCCGGGTAATAACCCGGTACTACAGCGACAACTGTACGGACAACTCTGCACCCAGCTGTAGCACCAGGATCGCGCGGCTTTATGGCTAGATGCAGGCACCTGTGTCCCTGTACGAATTCTGGTAGCCATCATGTCCTCGCGCGAAAACACCGGCATGGCCCTCGGCCTGCTGGGTGTCATCATTTTCAGCCTGACCCTGCCCTTCACCCGGATAGTGGTGGAGCAGATGCACCCCTTGCTCAACGGCCTGGGCCGCGCGCTGTTCGCGGCGATCCCGGCGGCCTTGCTGCTGCTCTGGCGCCGGGAAAGATGGCCGACCTGGAAGCAGGTCAAGGGCCTGAGCGTGGTGATTCTCGGGGTGATCCTCGGCTTTCCAGTGCTTTCGGCCTGGGCCATGCAGACCCTGCCCGCGTCCCACGGCGCGCTGGTCAATGGCCTGCAACCGTTGTGCGTGGCGCT
Source organism: Pseudomonas sp. JV245A (assembly GCF_032424515.1). Classification (NCBI taxonomy): domain Bacteria; kingdom Pseudomonadati; phylum Pseudomonadota; class Gammaproteobacteria; order Pseudomonadales; family Pseudomonadaceae; genus Pseudomonas; species Pseudomonas sp. JV245A. The sequence continues at coordinate 17,790 of NZ_VYKE01000044.1, read as the reverse complement.
GTATGCGGCGTGGCTGTCCCACGAGCGGCCGTCGAAGGCCTTCTGGGCTTGCGCCGCCCTGGGCAGTGCGCTGGTGCTGGGTTATGCGCTGCTCAGTGGCGCGGGCAGCATCCAGGCCGGTGATGTGCTGATGCTCGGGGCGATTGCCGTGGGCGGCCTGGGTTATGCCGAAGGGGGCCGGCTGGCGCGGGAGATGGGTGGCTGGCAGGTGATCTGCTGGGCTCTGGTGCTGTCCACGCCGCTGCTGATCGGACCGGTGTGGTACCTGGCGGCGCAGCACCAGGGGGCGATTTCCATGAGGACCTGGTGGGCCTTCGGCTACGTTGCGCTGTTCTCGCAGTTCCTGGGTTTTTTCGCCTGGTATGCCGGGCTGGCCATGGGCGGAATTGCTCGGGTGAGCCAGATCCAGCTACTGCAGATCTTCTTCACCATCGCCTTTTCCGCCCTGTTCTTCGATGAACAGGTGCAGCCCATTACCTGGGTGTTCGCGGTGGGCGTGATCCTTACCGTGGTCCTGGGGCGCAAGACCGCGGTGCGCCCGGCCACACCGCTGCCCACGCCGCCGGCCAGCCCTCAGCCGAGGTAACCGTCGGCCTTGAGCAGGGTTTCCAGGCAATGTTCGCTGATCTGGTAGAAGGCCTTGAGCTCTTCGATCCTGGCCAGCAACTGGCTGGGATCCTGCGGTTCGGCACGCTTGACCGCCAGAATCATCTTGTTCTTGTTGGTGTGCTCCAGGGAGATGAATTCAAAGACCTTGGTTTCATAACCGCAGGCTTCGAGGAACAGCGCCCGCAGGCTGTCGGTGACCATTTCCGCTTGCTGCCCCAGGTGCAGGCCGTATTGCAGCATCGGCTTGAGCAGCAGCGGGCTCTGGATCTGCTGGCGGATCTGCTTGTGGCAGCACGGCGAGCACATGATGATCGCCGCGCCGGAGCGGATACCGGTGTGGATCGCGTAGTCGGTGGCGATGTCGCAGGCGTGCAGGGCGATCATCACTTCCAGCTGGCTGGGGGCCACGCTGCGCACGTCACCGCACTTGAACACCAGGCCCGGGTGCTCCAGGCGCTGCGCGGCGGCGTTGCACAGGGTCACCATGTCCTCGCGCAACTCGACGCCGGTGACTTCGCCCTCGGCCTTGAGGGTATTGCGCAGGTAGTCGTGGATGGCGAAGGTCAGGTAGCCCTTGCCGGAGCCGAAGTCCGCCACCCGCACCGGCTGGTCGAGCTTGATCGGCGAGCTGCCCAGGGCGTGGCTGAAGACCTCGATGAACTTGTTGATCTGCTTCCACTTGCGTGACATCGCCGGAATCAGCTCATGCTGCTTGTTGGTCACCCCCAGGTCGGCGAGAAACGGCCGGCTGAGGTCGAGGAAGCGGTTCTTCTCCCGGTTGTGCTCGGCGGACGGCGCATCGCGCTGGGTTTGCGGCTTGCCCTTGAACAGCGAACTCTTGCCCTTCTTGCTGTATTCGAGCTGTACCTCGTCGGTGAGGGTCAGCAGGTGGGCGTTCTTGAACGCAGCCGGCAGCAGCTCGGCGATGGCGGCGATGCCTTCGTCCAGGGAGAAGTTCTTGGTGATGTCCCGGGTCTTGTAGCGATAGACGAAGGACAGGCACGGCTGCTCCTTGACCGTCAGTTGCTTGATGATCAGGCGTTGCAGGTCCGCCTCCGGGCCCACGTGCTTGGCCAGTACCAGCTTGATAAAGGCGTTCTGCGTGAGGCTGGTGTCGAGCAGTTGCAGGAACTGGGCGTGATGATCCGGCGCGGGGCGGGCGGAAGGTGCGGTAACAGACATGGGGGCAGGAGCCTCGGGCGATGCGCGGTGTCGATCAGGGAATGGCGGGTATTTTAGGGAGCAAGCCCCGTCGGGGCACGAAGTTATTCACCCGACGGTAAAAAATCGTCGCCCCCCGGAAAAATCCCCCCAATCCCGCCCCGTAGGAGCTGGCTTGCCAGCGAAGGCGTCCCCAAGGGCGGTGCAAGGCTCACGGGCCTCTTCGCCGGCAAGCCGGCTCCTACACAGGTAGCACGCCATAGTCCCCAGCTGGGTGGGTCAGTTGAGCACCACCAGGCGGTTGGGCAATTCGTTGCGTACCTGGGTCAGGGGCACATGGGTCTTGAGCAACTCGCCGCTGGCTTCAATGCAATCAAGGAAGCCCTGCAGGGTCTGGCCTTGCCGGACCTGCTGGGTAAAGGCCTGGACAATCGCGTTCCAGTTCTTGTTGTCCAGGCGCCTGGAGATGCCCTCGTCCACCAGGATCTCCACATAGCGCTCGGCTTCGCTGACAAAGATCAGCACCCCGGTGCCGCCCACGGTGTGGTGCAGGTTCTGTTCGAGGAACTGGCGCCGGGCCAGGTTGGAAGCGCGCCAGTGACGCACCGATCGCGGAATCAGCCGGGTGGTGACCCGCGGCAGGCGGAACACCAGGCACAGCACGATAAAGGTCGCCCACTGCGCCAGCAGCAACAGGTGCATGTTCAGCCAGCCGGTGGCGTAGTGCACCAGCCCCGGCACCACCAGCGCCAGCAGGCTGGCCCAGAGCAGCGGGATATAGGCGTAGTCGTCGGCCCGGGCCGCCAGCACCGTCACCAGTTCGGCGTCGGTCTGCTGTTCCACCCGGGCGATGGCTTCGGCCACCTGCCGTTGTTCGAATTCACTGAGTAATGCCATGTCGTTGGATTTCCGCTTTTTATTGTCAGTTACCAGCCGCCGGAGGAACCGCCGCCGCCAAAGCTGCCGCCGCCACCACTGAAGCCGCCCCCGCCGCCGGAGCCGCCACCAAAACCGCCGAAGCCACCGCCTCCGCCACCGCCGCGCCCGCTGGTGGTGGTGATGAACCCGAGCGCCTGCGCCACCATCACCACCAGGATGAACAGCAGCACCATGAAGATGAACAGCCACGGGTGACGCTGGACAAAATCGTCCTGGTCGCTGCTCTGGCCGCCGCTGTCGTAGGCCGTGGCCGGCTCGTCCAGCGGCGTACCGCCGAGCACCAGGAGCATGGCCGAAACCCCGTCGCTGATGCCCTTGCTGAACTGCCCGGTCTTGAACGCCGGGGTGATCACCTGGTTGATGATCACCGAGGCCTGGGCGTCGGTCAGGCGCTCCTCCAGGCCGTAGCCCACTTCGATGCGCAGCTTGCGCTCGTCCCGAGCGACGATCAGCAGCGCGCCGTTGTTCTTGTCCTTCTGGCCGATGCCCCAGTGGCGCCCCAACTGGTAGCCGAATTCCTCGATGCTGGCGCCTTGCAGGTCCGGCAGGGTCACCACCACCAGCTGTTCGCCGGTGGCCTGTTCGTGGGCTTGCAGTTGCCGAGTCAGCAGGGCGCTGATGGTCGGCTCGATCATCTGCGCGTCGTCCACCACCCGCCCGCTCAGGGCCGGGAACTTCAGCTCGGCCTGGGCCGAGACCGCAAAGACCCAGAGCAACAGCACCAGGCCGATTTTATAAAGTCGCATCAGCACCTCATCCTTAATGTTTGTCCGCGTGTGCTACCAACTGCCGGACGCCCCGCCACCGCCAAAACTGCCGCCACCCCCGCTGAAGCTGTCCGAGCTTGAACTGGAGCTGGAGCTGCTGGAGTCGAACCAGTCGAACGCACTGCTGCTCGAACCTGCGTCGCGCTCGGCCCTGGTTTCGCGCCTGGCCGAATCGTCGCTGGCAACAACCGGCGAATCATTGCCGCTGCGCCATTGGGTCAGGAACCCGAACAACGGTACACCGACGAACACCAGGTAGAAAAACCTCTCGAACCACCACATCCACTCGATGCCCTGGTACCAGCTTTTCTCCACCGAGCGGTACACCAGCATCGGCCGGTCGGTGGACGACAGTACGTTCACGATGGACGTGGCCCCGGCAATGATCCCCGAGGAATACAGGTCGTCCTTGAAGTACGGAATGATCGAACCATCGATGATGAAGTGGGCCACCATGTCGTTGAGCCGCCCCTCCAGGCCGTAACCGACCTCGATCCGCACCTTGCGATCGTCCTTGGCCACCAGCAGCAGGACGCCGTTGTTCTTGTCCTTCCGGCCGATCCCCCAGTGCCGGCCCAACTGCAGGCCGAACTCCTCAATGCTATGGCCACCCAGGCTAGGCACCGTGGCCACCACGACCTGGTCGGTGGTGGTCTGCTCGAGCCGCTCCAGCATCTGCGCCAGGTAGACCTGCGCCGATGGCGTGAGCAACTGCGCGGTGTCCACCACCCGCCCGGTCAGCTTGGGAAACAGGCGTTCAATCGGTGCCGCTGTCGCAGTGGTCGGTGCGGGCTCGACCTGGACAGCGGGTTGCGACGAACGCAACGGCACCCCATCCGTGGGTGTGGGCCCGGGTGGTTGCGCCAGTACGGCGCCACCCACCAGCCAAAGCCACAGCAGCGCGCCTTGCAGCACGCGCCGCCCGGGGCTCATCAGAATTTGACTTGCGGCGCTTTGTCGGCGTCGGGGCTGGTGGCCTCGAAGGATTCACGCACCGGCATGTCGCTGTACATCAGGCTGTGCCACAGGCGGCCGGGGAAGGTACGGATCTCGGTGTTGTACTTCTGCACCGCCAGGATGAAGTCGCGACGGGCCACGGCGATGCGGTTCTCGGTGCCTTCAAGCTGGGATTGCAGGGCCAGGAAATTCTGGTTGGCCTTGAGGTCCGGGTAGCGCTCGGAGACCACCATCAGGCGGCTCAGGGCACCGCTCAACTGGTCCTGGGCCTGCTGGAACTGCTTGAGTTTTTCCGGGTTGTCCAGGGTGCTGGCGTCCACCTGGATCGAGGTGGCCTTGGCCCGCGCCTCGATCACCGCGGTGAGGGTCTGCTCTTCGTGCTTGGCGTAGCCCTTGACGGTTTCCACCAGGTTGGGGATCAGGTCGGCGCGGCGCTGGTACTGGTTCTGCACCTGGCCCCAGTCGGCCTTGACCTGCTCGTCCAGGGTCGGAATGTTGTTGATGCCGCAGCCGCTGAGCAGGCTGGTAAGCAGCAACAAGGCAGCGATGGGCCAGCTCGAACGCAGGCTTTGAGTGATGTTCATGGGTGAGGCTCCTTGCACAACCTGATTGAAATGAAGCTTTTGCCCGCTTTCACACATCCTGTGGGCAAAATCTGCCTGCGCCACTGGAATGCATCGGGCTGATGGGCTAAAAGATGCCCAGCGCGAAAAAGAGTTCAGAAATAAGGCGGTGTGAAAACGTCGCGAGTGAAGGCAAGACAAGGCAAAAACAGGCGAGGAAGCGGAGTGTAGGAGGCTACATGAGCATTCCGAGCCTGTTTTTAACGCCGTATTGCCGAACGCAGCAGTTTTCACACCGCCTGAAGTGTGCGGGAATTATCTGAACAACAATAGTCGCTCCCTAAATTTTGGCTGTTCGACGCGTCACTCATGCGTCGGTCTTGAGCCCTTGAGAACAATATTCATGAAGAAGCTGTGTTTGCTGGGCCTGCTGGTCAGCCTGGCCAGTCACCCTGTATTGGCCGAAACTGCCCCGGTCCCCCTGGAAAACAAAGAAGCCTTTATCAGCGACCTGCTCAAGCGCATGACCCTGGAAGAGAAGATCGGCCAGCTGCGGCTGATCAGCATCGGCCCGGAAATGCCCCGCGAGCTGATTCGCAAGGAAATTGCCGCGGGCAATATCGGCGGCACCTTCAACTCCATCACCCGCCCGGAAAACCGGCCGATGCAGGACGCGGCCATGCGCAGCCGGCTGAAGATCCCGATGTTCTTCGCCTACGACGTGATCCACGGCCACCGGACCATCTTCCCCATCAGCCTGGCCCTGGCCTCCAGCTGGGACATGGATGCCATCGGCCGCTCCGGGCGCATTGCCGCCAAGGAAGCCAGCGCCGACAGCCTGGACATCACTTTTGCGCCGATGGTCGATATCTCCCGCGATCCGCGCTGGGGCCGTACCTCCGAAGGCTTTGGCGAAGACACCTACCTGGTCTCGCGCATCGCCAAGGTCATGGTCAAGGCCTACCAGGGCCAGAGCCCGGCCCTGCCGGACAGCATCATGGCCAGCGTCAAGCACTTCGCCCTGTATGGCGCGGTGGAAGGCGGTCGCGACTACAACATCGTCGACATGAGCCCGGTGAAGATGTACCAGGACTACCTGCCGCCCTACCGCGCGGCGATCGACGCCGGCGCCGGCGGGGTGATGGTGGCCTTGAACTCGATCAACGGCGTGCCCGCCACCTCCAACACCTGGCTGATGAACGACCTGCTGCGCAAGGAGTGGGGCTTCAAGGGCCTGGCGGTGAGCGACCACGGGGCGATCATCGAACTGATCCGCCATGGCGTCGCCAAGGACGGACGTGAAGCGGCCAAACTGGCGATCAAGGCCGGCATCGACATGAGCATGAACGATTCGCTGTACGGCAAGGAGCTGCCGGGGCTGCTCAAGTCCGGCGAGATCGAACAGAAGGACATCGACAACGCCGTGCGTGAAGTGCTGGCCGCCAAGTACGACATGGGCCTGTTCAAGGACCCGTACGTGCGCATCGGCAAGGCCGAGGACGACCCCGCCGACACCAACGCCGAAAGCCGCCTGCACCGCAGCGACGCCCGGGATATCGCGCGACGCAGCCTGGTGCTGCTGAAGAACCAGAACGACACCCTGCCACTGCAGAAAACCGCCAAGATCGCCCTGGTGGGCCCGCTGGCCAAGGCGCCGATCGACATGATGGGCAGTTGGGCCGCCGCCGGGGTGCCGGCGCAATCGGTGACCCTCTACGACGGCATGCGCAATGTACTGGGAGACAAGGCCCAACTGGTGTACGCCCGGGGTTCCAACATCACCGCCGACAAGAAGGTGGTGGACTACCTGAACTTCCTCAACTTCGATGCCCCGGAAGTGGTGGACGACCCGCGCACGGCGCAGCAGATGATCGACGAAGCGGTGAAGGCCGCCCGGCAATCGGATGTGATCGTGGCCGCGGTGGGTGAATCCCGGGGCATGTCCCACGAATCCTCGAGCCGCACCGACCTGCACATTCCTGCCAGCCAGCGCGACCTGATCAAGGCCCTCAAGGCCACCGGCAAGCCACTGGTGCTGGTGCTGATGAATGGCCGGCCGCTGTCGCTGCTGGAAGAAAACCAGCAGGCCGATGCGATCCTGGAAACCTGGTTCAGCGGCACCGAAGGTGGCAACGCCATCGCCGACGTGCTGTTCGGCGACTACAACCCGTCGGGCAAGCTGCCGATCACCTTCCCCCGCTCCGTGGGGCAGATCCCCACCTACTACAACCACCTGACCATCGGCCGGCCGTTCACCCCGGGCAAGCCGGGCAACTACACCTCGCAGTACTTCGACGACACCACCGGCCCGCTGTTCCCGTTCGGCTATGGCCTGAGCTACACCAGCTTCAGCCTGTCGGACATGGCCCTGTCCTCCACCACCCTGAACAAGAGCGGCAAGCTAGACGCCAGCGTGACGGTGAAGAACACCGGCAAGCGTGACGGCGAAACCGTGGTGCAGCTGTACATCCAGGACGTGGCCGGCTCGATGATCCGCCCGATCAAGGAATTGAAGAACTTCCAGAAAGTCATGCTCAAGGCCGGTGAAGAGAAAGCCATTCACTTCACCATCACCGAGGACGACCTGAAGTTCTACAACGCGCAGCTCAAGTACGCCGCAGAGCCGGGCGACTTCAATGTGCAGATCGGCCTGGATTCCCAGGACGTCAAGCAACAGAGCTTCGAACTGCTCTGAGCCTGCCAGCGGCCGGCGCAGGACCTGCGCCGGCCGACTCCTTCTGTAACCCCCACAATCGCTGCAATATCTGTCGCCGCTGCCGAGCCTGCGAGGCTGCGCAAAGGTCCGCAGGACCGTGCTTGTCGATCTCCCGCCAAACCTCCATCGGACTCACGACCGCCGCGACCGCTTCGCGCTCGTTCGCAGCCTGCGGCAGCGGCTACAGCCAGCCGTGTCAGCCACGTGAGTCAGCCGCGCCGATCCAGCAGGTTGACCACCAGACGGTCGACCCAACCCCAGATCCGCTGCTTGATCCGCCGCCACAGCGGTCGCTTGCGCCACACCGCCAGGCTGACTTCCTCGCTCTGGGCAAAGTCGGCGTCAAAACTCGCCACCACTGCCTGGGTCAACGCAGGGTCCAGGGCCTCCAGATTGGCTTCCAGGTTGAAGCGCAGGTTCCAGTGGTCGAAGTTGCACGAGCCCACGCTCACCCAGTCGTCCACCAGTGCCATCTTCAGGTGCAGGAAACGCGGCTGGTACTCGAAAATCCGCACCCCGGCCTTGAGCAGGCGCGGATAGTAGCGGTGCCCGGCATAGCGCACCGCCGGGTGGTCGGTGCGCGGCCCGGTCAGCAGCAGGCGTACGTCGAGGCCTCGGGCCGCCGCCTTGCGCAACGAACGGCGCACCGACCAGGTGGGCAGAAAATACGGGGTCGCCAGCCAGATGCGCCGCTGCCCGCTGCTCAGGGCCCGGATCAGCGAATGCAGGATGTCGCGGTGCTGGCGGGCGTCGGCGTAGGCCACCCGGCCCATGCCCTCGCCGGTATCAGGCAGGCGCGGCAGGCGTGGCAGGCCGAAATCGGCACCGGGCTTCCAGGCTCCGCGATACAGGTTGGCGCTCCATTGCCGGTCGAACAGCTGCTGCCAGTCGCTGACCATGGGGCCGGCAATCGCCACCATCACCTCATGCCAGTCGCAGCTGTTGTCCTCGGGTTTCCAGAACTCATCGGTGACCCCAGTGCCGCCCACCACCGCCAGGGCCTGGTCCACCAGCAGCAGCTTGCGATGATCGCGGTACAGGTTGAGAAAGCCCTGGCGCCATTTCAGCCGGTTGTAGAAGCGCAGCTCGACACCGGCCTCGGTCAGGCTGCGGCGCAGGGCCTGGGTAAAGGCCAGGCTGCCGTAGTCGTCGAACAGGCAGCGCACCCGCACCCCGCGCTGCGCTGCCTGCACCAGAGCCTGGACCATGGCCTCGGCGCAGGTCCCGGCTTCCACCAGGTACAGCTCCAGTTCCACCTGGTGCTGGGCGCGGGCAATGGCCACCAGCATCCGCGGGAAGAACTGCGGGCCGTCGATCAGCAACTCGAAGCGGTTGCCTTCGCGCCAGGGGAACACCGCTGCGCGCATGTCAACGCGCCGTGAAGATCAGCACCGCACCCACCGGCACCGAGAAACTGATGGCCGACAACCCGGCCATCTTGCGCAGGCTGTCGAGGCCGGGGGCCAGGTTGAAGTCCTCGGCGTTGAGCACCAGAGGTTCCAGGGTCACCACCTGGAAGCGCCGGTCATCCAGGCGGGTGGCCAGCAATTCGGCGTTGTAGGTGTGTTCCTCGCCGTGCAGGGCGACGGTGACCGGCAGCAGCAATTCGATCTGTGCGCCGGGGGCCAGGTCGTTGATCGGTCGCAGGTTGATCTGTGCACTGATCCGTGCCTCGGGAAACTGGGCGATCTGGAACAGTTCCTGGCGCATGCGCTCATCGCGCAAGGGAATCCCGCTGCTCACCGACTCCAGTTCGATCTGCAACTGCGCCTGGCCCTTGCCATCGACCTTGCCATGCAGCACCAGAAAGCGCTGGACCTCGGAAACACTGGCGTTCTTGGTGGTGACGAAGGACACGCGGGAAGATTCGTTGTCCAGGTACCAGTTGGCCTGGGCCGGCAGGGCCAGTACCCCGAGCAGGCTGAAAAGAAGGCGGATCGGCGTACGCATGCAAGCTCCCATGTACAGAAGGCGCCACCTTAACCGCCCGCCAGAAGGCTGGCAAACGTCACGGCAGGCGGCGCAGTAGAGCTAGAAGCGGTAGGTATAGTCCAGGTAGAAGCGTTCGGCGCTATGGCTGATGATGCCTGCCGGTCCTCTGGAGAGGCTCTGGCGCTGGATGCCGTCGGGCTCCCCGTGGGTACGAAAGCGCCCGTGCAGCCAGGCGACATCGAGCCCATCGAACCAGCCGTCGAAGGCATAGCGCAGCACGCTCTGAAATTCCCGGCGGGAAAAACCTGCGTAGCCTTTGGCGTGATTGGAGGCAGCGTAGTGCATATCCAACTTCAGCCGCGGCAAGCCGAAGTCGGCGAAATCCATGCCTCCCAGCAGCTTGAACATCTCCTCGTCCTGCAGGCCGAAGTAGTAGAACAGCTTGCCGCTGCTGTTCCAGGTGCCGTTGTCCTGGGCGAAGAAGGTGCGGTCATAGTCGTCACCCCAGACCTTGTTCCAGGTCAGCCCGGCGTAGTAGCGGCTGAACCGGTACTTGAACAGCAGATCCAGATGCCGAGCATCGTGAGAGCGCTCCGCCTCATACAGCCCGCGCACGCCGGAATACTCGAAGCGCTTGCCGGCATCCTGTTGGCGCCCCCAGATGGCATACACATCGATGCCGCGCTCGGGGGCCAGTTCGAAACTGTGGGTCAGTTTCACCGAGGACGCGCGCAGGTAGTCCCGGGCCACGCCGTGTTCAAGCTGCAGGTTGCTGCCACCAGGCAACACATGACCCAGGGCATAGAGCCTCAGGTCATCGATCCGCTGCCCTCGATAGTTGCGCAGGTCCTGGCTCCAGCCCGAGTCGTTGCGCGGGCTGAAACCGTCGATGCGGCTGAAGTTCAGGCTCAGCGCGCCACGCTCGTAGCTCAGGTCCTGGCCCAGGGTGGCCGCCGGCAGGATGCGCGAATAGCGATCGTCGCGGTAAAGCTGGTATTGCCGGCTTTTTTTCCCCACTCCGGCGCTGACGGTTCCGGCTTCATCCACCCAGCGCCCACGCAGGTACAGCTCGAGGGGCTTGGCGATGCCATGGGGCTGCTGCACGCTGCGGTCGGCTCGCAGGTTGCTGATGTTGTTGACGTCTCGCCCTACGTGCAAGGCATCGGCCAGGCCATAGCTGTAGTCGAGACCCAGCACCTCGCGATACCAGCCGGAACTGAAGCTGAACTGGGTGGCCTGTACCCATTCATCCCGGGTCGGACCGAACCCTCCCCCGTCGTTTTCCTTCCAGTAGGACTGGCTGTAACGCAAGGACCTGAGGCTGTCCTCGAAAAAGCCCTCGGCCAAGGCCCCACCAGCCACCAGACAACACAACAGCCCGCTCAGATAACGTTGCTCAGCCCGCATGAGATCACCTGTTCTTATTATTGGAATTGGCGTCATGGCCGCCGAAGGCGGACCAGGCTTCATTCTCGGAGCAGCGGGGCAAAGGGCAATGGGCACTGGTTCCGCAGAATGGAACCCGGTGTCTGAGGAGAGCGTTGTCCGCACAGCACGATCAGGGCAGCCGGAATGCCCGAGCGAGAGGTTTCAGGCGATGTCTTTCTGCACCTGCTCGACGGTTTCCGCCAGTAGCCACAGGTGGCGGTTGCGCACCTGTTCGACACAGGCCAGGTCCCGCGGCCAGTGCAGGGCGATACTGCCGATCACCCGGCCTTCGGCCTGCAGCGGCAAGGCCACGGCGCGGATCAGGAACGGCAGGCGCACCGGGTATTCCCAGTGCCCTTCGGTGCGCTGGCCGAACCCCAGGTGCTGGGATTCCAGGCACTGTTGCCGGGCTTCGGCCGGCACCTGCTCCTGCTCGGCCAGGCGCTCGACTTCTGCACTGGCCAGGGCCCCCAGGCAGGCCTTGCCCATGGCCGAATGAAACAGGCTGGCATGCTGGCCGACAATCCGGCTGTTGCTCGGGTAGCGCTTGCGCAATACCTCGGGCACCGCACTTTCCAGGACCTCCAGGCTCTCGCCGTCGAAGCTCGACAGGTCGGTGACCAACCCGGTACGTGCACTCAATTCCAGCAACCAGGGCGCCGCCTGCTCCACCATCTGGCGCTTGAAGCGCTGCCGGCTGTCACCGAACAGGCTCCGGGCGCTCAGGCGGTAGCGCCGGTCACTCAGGCCTCGATAGATCCAGCCCTGTTCCTGCAGGGTCAGCAGCATGCGCGATACCGTGGCCTTGGCCAGGCCCGTCAGGTAGTGCAGCTCCTCCAGGCCCAGGGCCTGGTGCTGGCCGATCAGCTCGACAATGGCCAGGGCCCGCTCCACTGAGCGCACGCTGCCGGTTTCTACCTTGCTGGCCATAGTCCGAGCTCCCTGACTGAGGAAAAGGTTTTACCCAGCAAGATGCGGGCCTGCGGACCTTGGCGACCACACCCGTTTGATTACCGCAGGTTGCCCGGCGGCCGCTGCCGCACCCACTGCGTGAGCTGCTCATGGGCGTAAGCCAATTGCAGCACGGCGTGGTCGGCCTGGGCCGGACCGATGATCTGCAGCCCCATGGGCAAACCGGCCAGGTTGAAACCCACCGGAATGCTGATACTGGGCAAGCCGGCCAGGGTCGGGCCGATCACCACTTCCATCCAGCGGTGGTAAGTGTCCATTTCCTGCCCATCGATCTGCCGCGGCCAGGCTTGCCGTGCATCGAAAGGGAACACTTGGGCGGTGGGCAGCAGCAGGAAATCGTAACGCTCGAACAGGCGCTGCAACGCGCGATACCAGTCGCTGCGGCTCTGGGAAGCGCGATACACATCCGCCGCGCTCAGCTTCGCCGCACCCTCCACTTCCCAGCACGCTTCCGGCTTGAGCCAGCGGCGCTTGTCCGGGTCGTCGTACAGCGCCCCCAGGGAGCCCTGGACCAGCCAGTGGCGGTGTACCAGCCAGCAATCCCAGAGCTGGGCCAGGGAAAAGTCCGGCTGGCAGCTTTCCACCTCGCAGCCCAGGCTGGCGAAATCCCCGAGGGCCTTTTCGCACAGGCCCAGTACGCCCTGCTCCATGGCCAGGTAGCCGTTGTAGTCCCCCAGCCAGCCCAGGCGCAGGCCCTTCACATTTCGTTGCAGCGCCGCCTCCGGTTGCGCCGATGGGTCCTTCAGCGACAGAGGCGCCCGGGCGTCAAACCCGGCCTGGGTGCCCAACAGCCGCGCCACGTCGGCCACCGTGCGCCCCATGGGACCTTCGGTGGCCAACTGCTGCACGAACAGTTCCGGGGTCGGGCCGAACGGCACCCGGCCCTGGGAGGGGCGCATGCCGAACACGTTGTTGAAGGCTGCGGGGTTGCGCAACGAGCCCATCATGTCGCTGCCGTCGGCCACCGGCAGCATGCGCAGGGCCAGAGCCACCGCGGCCCCGCCGCTGCTGCCACCGGCACACAGGGTGCTGTCGTAGGCGTTGCCCGTGGTGCCGAACAACTGGTTGTAGGTATGGGAGCCCAGGCCGAACTCGGGCACGTTGCTCTTGCCGACGATGATCGCGCCACTGGCCCGGACCCGCGCCACGCTGATGGCATCCTCCTGGGGCACATGCTCGGCAAACAGCGGCGAACCCATGCTGGTGGTCATCCCGGCGGTGGCCGCCAGGTCCTTGATCGCCTGGGGCATGCCGTGCATCCAGCCCATGGACTGGCCCTGGGCCAACTGCCAGTCTCGCTCGTCGGCCTGCTCCAGCAGGGCCTCGGGGTCCCCCAGCGAGACCAGGGCATTGACCAGTGGATTGCAGCGCTCGATCTGCGCCAGGTAGGCCTGCATTACTTCGCGGCAGGACAGCTCGCGGGCATGGATGGCCCGGGACAGCGCCAGGGCGTCCAGGTCAACAATCGACGCATTGATCGATGGTTCTGCGGGGTTGATCAAGACTCACCTCCCAGGCTCACGGCATCGGGTTTTTCGTCTCTGACCGCGTCATACATGCAGTAGGTACCCAGCAGGCTGAGGACCGAGGTCAGCAGGACATAGAAGGCTGGTGCCACCGGCGTGGCCATGACCTTGCTCAGCCAGGTCACGATCAACGGCGCAAAGCCACCGAACAGCATGACCGTGACGTTATACGCCACCGACACTCCGGTGGAACGCACCTCGATGGGAAACTGCTCGGCCAGGGCCGTGGGGCCGGGGCCGAAGAAACCGCCGATGGCCCCGCACAGCAGCATCTGCATCGCCAGCAGGCGCTCGATGGACGGCGCCGCAGCGACCCACACATACAAGGGATAGACCATGACAAAAAACGCCAGGGTGAACGCCATCAGCACTGGACGTCGCCCAATGCGATCCGACAAGGCCCCGGCAAAGGGAATCACCAGGGTCATCAGGGCCACGGCGAACATCTGCACCAACAGCACCTGATCCAGGGGCAGGCCGAGGTTGGTGTGGGCAAAGGTCGGCATGTTCACCAGCACCACATAAAAGGACACGGTGCCCCCGCAGCACATGCACATGGACACCAGGATCGCTCGGCGATAGGCCGATACCACCTGCCACAACCCGGGCCCTTTGCCACGCACCTGCTTGCGTGCCTCGACAAAGGCTTGCGGCTCTTCCATGTACTTGCGGATCCACAGCCCCACCGGACCGATCAACAGGCCGATCACGAATGGCAGGCGCCAGCCCCAGAGTTCCAGGGTCTGGGGCGAGAAGAAATGGGTCACCGCCGCCACCATCGCCGCCCCGCTGAATACCGCCAGGCACTGCCCCACCAACTGCCAGGAGCCGTAAAGGCCCTTGCGGTGGGGCGGCGCACTCTCCACCAGGTAGGCCGTGGCGCTGGCGTACTCGCCACCGGTGGCAAAGCCCTGGAGCATGCGTGCCACCACGATCAGCAGCGGCGCTCCGATACCGATGGCCGCATAGTTGGGGGCGAACACGATCATCGCGATGGCCAGGGTCATCAGTTGGATGATCACCAGCATCGCCGCCTTGCGGCCCCTGCGATCGGAATAGATCCCCAGCAGCACACCGCCCACCGGGCGCATGAAGAAACCCACGCCGAAGGTGGCCAGGGCCATCAGCAGCGAGGTGTATTCGTCTTCCGCGGGAAAGAACTGGCGAGCGATGAAGCTGGCGAGAAAGCCGTAGACGATGAAGTCGTACCATTCCAGGGCGTTGCCGACCACGGCGGCAACCACCTGCCGGGTCCTGGAAACAGAGGGAGTCGAGACGCTCATGGGATGTTCCTTGGAGACTTTTGAGCCTTCTGGCGGGCTCGCTAAAGTGCCGGGCGCCTACAACACGCCCGGGGCAGTCAGGGACACAGGAACAGGAAGGGTCAGGACGGTTTGAGCCAGCTTTCCGCCAGGGCGCCCCAATAGGCCGCGCCGGTAAGGAGGATGTCGTCGTTGAAGTCGTAACCTGGGTTATGCACCATCGGCTGGGCCACGCCGTTGCCGATGAACAGGTAGCAGCCCGGGCAGCGCTGCAGCATCCAGCCGAAGTCTTCGCTGCCCATCAGCTTCGGCGTATTGCCGTTGACCGCCTCGGCCCCCACCAGCTCGACACCGATCTTGCGGGCGAACTCGGTTTCCTCCGGGCTGTTGACCAGCACCGGATAGGCCGGGCGATGCTCGATACTGACCGAGCAACCGAAACTCTCGGCCTGGGTGCGGATAATGGCCTTGACCCGCTCCAGCATCTGCTCGCGCACCGGTGCGTTGAGGGCCCGCAGGCTCAGGCGCAGCAGGGCCTGCTGGGGAATCACGTTGGCCGCCTCGCCCGCTTGCAGGGCACCGACGGTGACCACCGCGGCTTCCTGGGCATCGATGTTGCGCGCTACCACTGTCTGCAAGGCCATGACCATGCTCGCCGCTGCCACCAGCGGGTCTACCGTCAGGTGCGGCATGGAGCCATGGCCGCCGACGCCTTCGACTATCACGTTGAGCAGGTCCTGGGAGGCCATCATCGGCCCTTCGCGAAAGCCCAGGTGCCCGGCCGGCAGCCCCGGCATGTTGTGCAGGCCAAACAGGGCATCACAGGGGAAACGCTCCAGCAGGCCGTCGGCAAGCATGGCCTCGGCGCCACCCTGGCCCTCCTCCGCCGGCTGGAAGATCAGGTTCAGGGTGCCGTCGAACTGCCGGGTCGCCGCCAGGTAACGGGCCGCCCCGAGAAGTAGGGTGGTGTGGCCGTCATGCCCGCAGGCGTGCATGCAACCGCTGTAGCGGCTGCTGTAGGGCACCCCGGTGTTCTCGATGATCGGCAGGGCGTCCATGTCGGCCCGCAGGCCCAGGGTGCGGGGGCTGCTGCCGTTGCGCAGCACCCCTACGACGCCCGTGCGGCCCACGCCGGTGTGCACTTCATAACCCCACTCTTCAAGGCTGCGGGCCACCAGCGCCGCGGTGCGGTTTTCCTCGAAACCCAGCTCGGGGTGGGCGTGAATGTCCTGGCGGATGGCCCGTAGGTCGCTGGCGACATCGTTGAGCCAGGCAAGAATGTGCTGGTGTCGGGTCATGGCGTATCTCCTCTGGGTCGGGTGGGTTCCCGTTCTTTTTTTCGGAGCGCTGCACGAGGGCCAGGGCGTGCTCGAAGCTCTGCGTCAGATAACCGCGAGCCGGGGCACAGGACAATCAAATGTGGTTCCACTGGATGGAACACAAAGCTGCCGCCATCGTTTCGACCCCGGTCAGGGGTCCAGGCGGCAACCTTCACGGGCACTGCGCCAGACCGCGCTATGGGTGCGCCCCAGCGCGCTGGCGGTGACACGACGGGGCTGCGGCTCATCGAGAAAAGCGCTGGTGGGCAGGTACTGGCGCACGTAGGCGCGACAGTAGTCGGCAGGTTGTTGCATGACGTAACGGCAGGAGCAGTACTCCTTGGCGGTGTAGGCGCCGAGGATGTCCGGGAAGGCCTGCAACGCCACCCGCTGCTGCCAGCCCCAGCCCAGCAGCAGGAGCAGCCCGAGCGCCAGCAGGCTGAGCAGCGGACGCCGACGGATCAAGGGCCAGGGCTTCATGGCTGCTCCGGCGTGGCGAAGGCGGCCAGCACCCGCTTGAGCAGTTCATTGTGCTGGTAGCTGCCGTCACGGTCGTCGCCATAGCGCACGATCACCAGGCGCTGCGCCGGCAGCACATACAGCGCCTGGCCCCAGTGTCCCAGCGCGGCGTAGGTATCGGCGGGGGCATCCGGCCAGGGCCGTGGCGCCCCGTCCACCTCGCGGTTGAGCCACCAGTGCCCGCCCGCCACGGCCACGTCCTGGTTGGCCCGATAGCCACGAAAGGGCGTGCGGCAGAATTCGACCCAGGCCTTGGGCAGCAATTGCCGGTCGCGCCAACGGCCATCGCGCTGCATCAGCAGGCCAATGCGAGCCAGATCGCGGGCCGTCAGGTAGAGGTACGAGGAAGCGACAAAAGTGCCAGCAGCATCCCGCTCCCACACTGCCTGGGTGATGCCCAGGGGTTCGAACAGGGCACGCCAGGGATAGTCCGCATACTGCCCCTCCCCCACCATGCCCCGCAGGCTGGCCGCCAGCAGGTTGCTGTCGCCGCTGGAATAGCGAAACACCTGGCCCGGCGGGCCGGAGGCAGCCTGTTGCGCGGTGAAGGCGGCCATGTCCCGGTGCCCGCGGGTGTAGAGCATGGCCACCACCGAAGAGTTGAGAGGGGCGTATTCATAGTCTTCCTGCCAATCCAGGCCCGAGGCCCAGTGCATCAAGTCCGCCAGGGTGATGTCGGGATGGGCCTTGAGCGGCGGGTAGAACTTCGCCGCCGGGTCCTGCAACTGGAAGCGCCCCTCGCCAAAGGCCACCCCCAGCAGCACCGCCAGCAGGCTCTTGCTGGCAGACCAGGCGAGATGGGGCGTCTGTGGCCCGGTTGCCCCGGCGTAGCGCTCGTAGAGCAGTCGACCGTCGCGGATCACCAGCAAGGCGTCGGTGCGAACGCCCTGGCGGGACTCATCGTCCCGGGGCACAAAGGCGTAATCCTCCAGGGCCTGCAACGCCGGGCCGCTGGCTGGCGTGCCCTGGCTCCATTGCAGCGCCGGCCACTCCTCGGCCCGGGCCGGCAGGCTGAGTAATAGAAGCAGGGCCAGCAGCAACCAAGCTTTGGGCATGAAGGACACTCGAGAGCCGTCTGGGGCCGAGCCTATTGCGGGCACATGACCGTTTCGCGACAACC
>NZ_VYKE01000438.1:0-906 GCF_032424515.1 Pseudomonas sp. JV245A | reverse complement strand
CACCGGCAACCGCCTGGTGTGGAACATCATCAACGGCGGCTCGGATGCCATTCAGCGCCAGGTCGGCGACTTCAGCGACCACGATGAGCGCTATGCCCGTGCCACCGAGTTCATGGACGTGGTCAAGGGCTACTGGCACAACGAGAACTTCCACTACCAGGGCCAGTTCTACCGCGCCGAAGGCGGCGGCCTGCGCGGCCCCTTGAAGAAGGCCGAGCTGCCGCTGATCTGCACCGCGGGATCGTCCATCGCCGCTCGGGAATTCGCCGCCAAGCATGCCGACTTCTACCTGATGCGCGCCGAGCACCCGGACGAGATCGCCGCGTTGATCGCCGATATTCGTGAGCGCGCCTTGCAGTACGGCCGCAGCGATATCCGCTTCGGCCTGTCGATCGACGTCATCACCCGGGAAACCGAGGAACTGGCGCGCACCGAGGCCAAGCGCTTCTTCGACGAGGGCATCGCCAAGGGCGCGGTCAAGGCCGTGGCCGCCCATGCCGGGCTGCGCACCGCGCGCAAGCTCAGCTACGAGAACGGCTTCGCACAGAAGAACGAGACCCAGGGCTTCGAGGATTTCTTCATCCACCCCAATGTCTGGACCGGCTTCGGCTACATCGGCATACCGCCGGGCTGCGCCCTGGTGGGCAGCTACGAAAACGTGGTGGCGCGGATCCGCGAGTACCACGCCATCGGTATCGACCTGTTCTTCCTCGCCGGCTACCCGCACCTGGAGGAAGCCTACCGCCTGGGCGAGCACATCCTGCCGCACTTTCGCGGCGAGCGCGCGGCCCTGAGCCGTCAGCCGCAAGCGCCGCTGGAGCTGCGCAGCGCCAACGGCCCGGCAGGAGCCTGACGCCATGAGCCAGGACTACTCGGGCTTGAGCCGCCGTCGTTTTCTCGGCCACA
>NZ_VYKE01000437.1:0-910 GCF_032424515.1 Pseudomonas sp. JV245A | reverse complement strand
CCGTGGGCTGGGGCGCCGAAGTGCTGCGCTACCTGCGCGAAAGCCAGGAGCAACTGCCGGCGCTGATGAGCGACCAACTGGACCCGCTGCACCTGCTGTTTCCCCAGGGCCGCACCGACACCGCCGAAGGCGCCTACCGCAGGAACCTGATCAGCCAGTACCTGAACCAGGCGGTGTGCGCCGCGGTGCAGGAGATCATCCGCCAGCGTCCGGCCGGCCAGCGCCTGCGCCTGCTGGAAATCGGCGCCGGGGTCGGCGGCACCAGCGCCGACCTGATCCCGGCCCTGGACGGGCTGGCGGTGGACTACCAGTTCACCGACCTGTCGCAGTTCTTTCTCAACGAGGCCCGGGAACATTTCGCCGCTTACCCCTGGGTCAGCTACGGGCTGTTCGACCTCAACCAGGACCATTGGGCCCAGGGCGTGGCCGCCAACTCCCTGGACGTGATCCTCTGCGCCAACGTGCTGCACAACTCGCGGCATGCCAGCCGGGTGCTGGCGCGGCTGCGGGAGATGCTGGCCCCGGGCGGCTGGCTGATCTTCATCGAGGCCACTCGCGACACCTACCAGATCATGGCGTCCATGGAGTTCAAGGAGGGCCTCACCGCCTTCGAGGATTTCCGGGCCGAACTGGATACCACCTTCATCCGCCGCGAACAGTGGCAGCAGTTGCTGCTGGAGGCCGGAGGCGAGACCCCGCTGTGCCTGCCCGGGGCCGATGACGCCATGTCGCAGATCGGCCAGCACCTGTTCATCACCCGCTTCAAGAGCGAGCGCCAGGCCCTGGAGCCCGAGCAGATGCGGGCCCATCTGGCCCGGCACCTGCCGGAGTACATGATCCCGAGCCACTGGCAGATCCTCGATGAAATGCCCCTGACCGCCAACGGCAAGGTCGACCGCCAGGCCCTGGC
>NZ_VYKE01000436.1:0-911 GCF_032424515.1 Pseudomonas sp. JV245A | reverse complement strand
TCGATCAGGCTGCGCTGGCGCACCAGCAGGCCCTGGGCATGCCACAGGGTCAGTTGGACGAAACGCCGCGGCAGGTTGCTGGACGCTTCGAACACTTTCAGGTCCTTGAGCAGGGCCTCGGGCAGTTGTGCTTCGATCTGCTGCTGGCACTCCTTGAAATAGTCTTCGGGCCAGTCGGGGCCCAGGCCGGCCAGCGCGGCCAGGTCGGCGTAGGCCTGGCGGTCCGCCGCGGTGCACCCCTGGTCGGTGAAGTTCAGGGTGTTGTCGAGAATGCCGGCCGCCAGCAGTTGCGCGCTGTCGCGGCTGATCCTGGGCAGCAACCCGGAGTCGCGCCAGCGCTGGTAGACCTGGGTACAGGCGGCGCCGATCTGGCGGATATCCGCGTGCTGGCCCAGGCGCTCGTTCCAGAAGGCCTCGAAACCCGGGTGATGGTCGATGACCTCCACCACACGGTCCAGGTCCACCAGCGGGTCCAGGTGCAGGTGGTTGGAAATGTCCACCAGCACGAACTGCTCGGTCCCTTGCGGAACATGGGCGTCCAGCCCCTTGAGACGCTGGCGGAAAGTGCCCGGGATGCTCTCGTTGAGCGGCGCGCTGCTCAGGGCCCGGGCCGGGCGGCCGTTGAGGTTGAGCCATTCGGCATAGGCAATGCAGCCGGCGTAGGCGTCGATATCCAGATAAGCCGCGCCGGCGGTGACAATGATCATGACGTCCCTGTAATCCACAAAGGCCGGAGGCCGGGGCGCCGAGGGTGCCCGAGCCACATGACAGCCAGATGACAGTCAGCGGCCTTCTACAGGCCCTGCCTCGGCCACCAGCAGCGCCGCCAGCCGCGAGCCGCTGAAGCGGATCTGCGCCAGGCTCAGGGCCGCGTAGCCGACGATCACCGCCGCCGGCCGGCGCACCTGCTG
>NZ_VYKE01000435.1:0-914 GCF_032424515.1 Pseudomonas sp. JV245A | reverse complement strand
GCCGCCCTGTACTCGCACCTGCGCAGCACCCGCCTGGCCACGCCCTGGCGCCATCGGCTGCTGGGCGCCGGGGTGTTTGTGCTGCCGCCGCTGCTGGCGGTACTGGCCAGCGCCATGGCCGGCTGGCTGGCCGGGCTCTGGGCCGGGCTGGGAGTGGCGCTGCTCGGGCTCTTTGCCGTGCAGGCCCACGGCGCCTACCGCACCGGGCAGTTGCTGGGGCGCATCAGCGCGGTGTCCCTGGGCAGTTTCGACAGCGAGCTGATTGCCCGCACCTATACCGATGAGCGAGGCCCGGTGGCACGCCTGCAGATGATCCTGATCAGCGAGGCGGCGAAGATCCGTACCGCCCTCAGCCGCCTGGGGGACTACGCCAACCAGGCGGCGTCACTGGCTTCCACCAGCCAGAACCTGTCGCGCCAGGCCGAGTCGGCCCTGGGCAAGCAGCGCGACGAAGCCGACATGGCGGCCACGGCGATGAACCAGATGGCTTCGTCGATCGCCGAGGTTTCGGTGCACATCCATGACACCGCCGCCGCGGCCGACCAGGTCAACGAGCTGACCCAGGTGGGCTCCCAGGAGGCGCGCCGTTCCCGGGTGGTGATCGAGAAACTGGCAGATACGGTGGATGCGGTCAGCCAGTCGGTGGAAGGCCTGGCGCAGGAAACCCAGTCGATCCAGGTGGCGGCGAACATGATCCATTCGATCGCTGAGCAGACCAACCTGCTGGCCTTGAACGCAGCCATCGAGGCGGCGAGGGCCGGCGAGCAGGGCCGGGGGTTCGCCGTGGTCGCCGATGAGGTGCGGGCCCTGGCGTCGAAGACCCGGGAATCGACCCAGAGCATCCAGCGCATCATCCAGAGCCTGCAGCAGGTGGCGGGCCAGGCCGTGGAAGTGGCGCGCCAGGGCAGCGTGGA
>NZ_VYKE01000434.1:0-938 GCF_032424515.1 Pseudomonas sp. JV245A | reverse complement strand
CCACTGCGCAGCAGGGTGCCGACCCGCTCCTTCATTTCCCGCGCGGCCTTGTTGGTAAAGGTCATGGCGACAATGTACTGGGCGCGGATGCCGCAATTCTGGATCAGGTGCGCGATCTTGCGGGTGATCACGCTGGTCTTGCCGGAGCCTGCGCCGGCGAGCACCAAAAGAGGGCCGCCGACATAGTTCACGGCTTCTTGCTGCCGGGGATTGAGTCGGGACATGACGGTAAAAAGGGATCGGTTACGAAAAGGGCGGGCATTTTAACAGGCTGGACGGATTCTGCTGCCTCTGTCCGACTTGTGACGCACAACGCGATCTAAATTTGCCGGTTTTGATACTTTCCCTCAGGATGCGCGCTGAATATGCGTCTAATGTTCGAGTTAGAGCGGTACAAGAAATTGCGTATGATAATCAATATCAATTGTTATTGTTTATTTGCGCGCCATAATGCCCGCCGCCAACTTAATTTGCAGAGTCTAGGGAGCTAGCTTGTCTAAGCCTGTCGAACCCTTGCGTTTGCTGCTACTGGCTGAAGAGCCGGTGTGGACAGCGTTGTTGCGCGAGTGTGTCGCTCCGTTGGGAGACTCGGTGGTATTGATCAGTGCTCCCAGCTGGGAGTCTGTCAGCCGTTTGTTTGAAGACGACCGCAACGCGGTCCTGTTGACCCTTCCTCATTTGCAGCCCGGCCCCGGGCGTTGCAGCCTGCCCACCGTGTTGCTGCTGGACCAGGAACCGCCCGTAGCCCCTGTAGGCGTCAGCGACTGGCTGGTGAGTTCCTGCCTGAGTACCGATGCCCTGCGCCGTTGCCTGCGCCATGTACGTGAGCGCGGCCTGCTGGAAAACACCCTGCAGCGCCTGGCAGAGCAGGACCCCCTGACCGGCATCGCCAACCGCCAGGGGTTCCAGACCTTGCTGGCCGCGCGCCTGGCGGAAAA
>NZ_VYKE01000433.1:0-940 GCF_032424515.1 Pseudomonas sp. JV245A | reverse complement strand
TGCCCCGCACCCGCAGGAACAACGGGAAACCCAACTGCAGTTCGGCGTGCTGCAAAACCTTGGTCACCGCCGGCTGGGAGACATGCAGCAACTGCGCCGCGCCGCTGATGGAGCCGGTCTGGCGGATGGCCTGGAAAATCTCGATATGACGAAGGCGCATGGGGCAGTCCATAACCTTTGTTTATGGGAGGTCCATCTTTATTCATTGTCCGGCGCCTGTCACCTGCCCCTAACCTTGGGCCATCGACCAACAGGCCAGGGGCAGTCATGAGTCAGCGGGTTTGCATCATTGGAGGGGGCGTTATCGGCTTGGCCAGTGCCTACGCCCTGGTCCGCCAGGGCTTCGAGGTGACCCTGGTGGAGGCGCAGGAGTCCCTGGGCAGCCAGACCAGTTTCGCCAACGGCGGGCAGCTGTCCTATCGCTATGTGGCGCCTCTGGCTGATGCCGGGGTGCCCTGGCAGGCCCTGGGCTGGATGCTCAAGGGCGACTCTCCGCTCAAGCTGCGGCCACGCCTGGACCCGGCGCAGTGGCGCTGGCTGGCGGGGTTCCTCGGTGCTTGCCGGCACTCGGTGAACCGGCGCAATGGCGCGCACCTGCTGCGCCTGGCGCTGCTCAGCCAGAGCACCCTGCAAAGCTGGCGCGAAGAGGATGGCCTACAAGGCTTCGACTGGCGGCGCAACGGCAAGCTGGTGACTTTCCGCGAGCAAAAAAGCTTCGAGCACGCCCGGCACAACCTGGCGGACAGCGGCCAGCAACAGGTGCTTTGCGCCGCCGAATGCACGGCCCTGGAACCGGCCCTGGGGGATACGCCCTTCGTCGGCGGTATCTATACCCCGGATGAAGAAGTGGCCGACTGCCACGCCTTCTGCCAGCAACTGGCCACGCGGCTGCGCGCTTCCGGGCGCTGCGAAATCCTACTGGGCCAGCGGGTGCGGGGCA
>NZ_VYKE01000432.1:0-949 GCF_032424515.1 Pseudomonas sp. JV245A | reverse complement strand
TCGATGAACAGTGCCGTACCCCCGTTGTCCTTCAATCCGGCCGGTATCGAGCTGGACCGCCGCCAGGGCCTCAGTCGCCAGCTGTACCAGGCCTTGCGACAGCGGGTGCTGGACGGACGCCTGGCCAGTGGTACGCGCCTGCCTGCCAGCCGCGACCTGGCCGCCGCCCTGGGGATTTCCCGCAACAGCGTGGTGCGGGCCTATGACCAGCTGTACGCCGAGGGTTTTATCGAAGGGCGGGTCGGTGACGGCACCTATGTGGCGCAATTGCCGGAAACCCGATTGCCGATCAAAAAACTATCCACAAAAGTATCCACAGGGTTTTCAACAGGCTTACCCACAGGTTTATCCACAAAACAGACAGAAATTGCTGGTGATTTATCCAGTAAAGTTATCCACAGCAGTGGCTGGCAGCGCCTGCAAACCCATCATTTGAGTACCCCGCCCAAGGGGCCGCCAAGGGCTTTTCGGGTTGGCGTGCCAGCCTTCGATCTGTTCCCGTTCGAGGTCTGGGCCAAGCTGAATGCGGCTTTCTGGCGCAGGCCAGACCTCGGGCAATTGTGCTACGGGGACTCGGCGGGCGATCCGCGGCTGCGCAGCCTGATCGCCGCCTACCTGCGCAGCGCTCGGGGCCTGAACTGCACGGCTGAACAAATTGTGATCACCAGTGGCGCGCAGCAGGGCATCAGCCTTTGTGCACAGCTGCTGGTGGAGCCCGGCGACCGGGTGGCTGTGGAAAACCCCGGCTACCGCGCCGCGGGGCATGCGTTCGCCCTGGCGGGTGCGCAGTTGCAGGGCGTGGCGGTGGACCAGGAGGGCATCGACTGCCGCCAGCTGGAGCAGCTGGACAGCTGCCGCCTGGCCTATGTCACGCCGTCCCACCAGTACCCCACCGGGGTGATCATGAGCCTGGCCCGGCGCCTGGAGCTGCTGGCCTGGGCCGAACGCA
>NZ_VYKE01000431.1:0-951 GCF_032424515.1 Pseudomonas sp. JV245A | reverse complement strand
CTTCGCCTCGGCCGCCTACGCCTCCACCTACGCACCGGACCTGGGGGTCAAGGGCAGCATCGGCACCGGGGTGATCTACACCATCGGCGCGAAGAATGTCGGCGAGCAGGACCCGAACAAGGTCGATGCCTCCCTGGCCTACGGCTTCTACACCTTGCTGGCCGCCCAGCAGTACGACCCCAGCATCGACCCCAGGGACTTCTACACCGACAAGGCCCTGCCGCTGTTCGAACAGGCCCGTACCAGTTGCCTGGCGTCCCTGGTCAGCGACGTGGTGGGGGTTGGCCTGACCCCGGCCAACGCCAAGAAGGACTATCAGGGCAGCCAACTGGCGGCCTGGCAGAAACAAGTGTCCTACCCGACCCTGAAAACCGCCCAGCCGGTGTTCATCGGCACCGGCGCCGAGGACAAGACCCCGGCCGCCGCCACCCAGGTGGCCCTGATGCAGGACGCCTGCAAGGCCGGCTCGGTGGTCGAGGGCCACCTGTACAAGGGCCTGGGCCACAGTGAAACGGTCAATGCCTCCCTCAAGGACTCGGTGCCGTTCGCCCACAAGGTGATCAACGGCCAAGCCATTACCCCCGTCTGCAACCCCAGCGTGCAATAGCCAGGAGGCCCAGCCATGAGCATCGAATTCTTCACCCGCCTGCCCCTGCACGGCGAAACCCAGTTCCTCCCCGGCGACCCGCGCAACCGCGGCGACTGGCACCGGGGCGGGCCCAGCACCGGTGCCGTCTCAGGCTTCAGCGTCGGCGACCACTTCACCTACATCGACTACCTGGGGCAGATCGCCCGGGCCGCGGAAATCAACGGCTTCGGCGGCGCGCTGATGGTCAACGCGCCCTCCGGCGAAGAGCCCTGGACCGTGTGCTCGCTGCTGGCCCGGGAAACCCGCACCCTGAAGTTCGTCACCGCCTTCCAGCCCTATCACTACACGCCCTGGGTTGCGGT
>NZ_VYKE01000430.1:0-955 GCF_032424515.1 Pseudomonas sp. JV245A | reverse complement strand
GGCCAGGGTCATCCAGGGAAACAGCCGATGGTCCTGGAACACGATGCCCCGCTCCAGGCTGGTGCCGGTCACCGGCTTGCCGTCCAGCAGCATCTGCCCCTGATAGTCACCCTCCAGGCCGACGATCAGCCGCAGCAGGGTGGATTTGCCGCAGCCGCTGGCACCGACAATGCTGACGAACTCTCCGGGCTGGACGTCCAGGTCGATGCCTTGCAGCACCGGCAGGGCCTGGCCCTGGATCCGGTAGCTCTTGTTCAGGCCGCGGATCTGTAACGCCCCGGTCCGGGCGTGGAGATGAGTGGGGAGCGGGGCGTGTTGGGCGATCGCATTCATGGGGAGGCCTTAACGGGTAGGGCGCCAGCGCAGCAGGCGGCGGCTCAAAAGGGTCAGCAGCAATGTCATCAGGTAGCCGCACAGGCCGATGCACAGCACGCAGAGCACTATCACTTCCATGCGTGAGCCGGCTTCGGCGTTCATCATCAGGTTGCCCAGGCCGGCCCCGGAGGACAGGAACAGCTCGCTGCCCACCGCTGTCACCCAGGCAAAGGCCAGGGCCTGCAACAGGCCGGTGGCAATGCTCGGCAGCGCCGCCGGCAGCAGGATGTGCCGCAGCCGCTGCGCCGGGTTTAGCACCAGCACCTGGCCGACCTCGCGGTAGCGCCGTTCCACCTGGCAAAAGCCCTGGTAGGTGTTGAGCACCATGGGGTAGAAGGCCGCGAGGCTGACGATCAGCATCTTGGAAAACTCACCGTTGCCGAACCACATGGCAATCAGCGGAATCCAGCCGAGCATCGGCACCTGGCGGATCGAATGGAACAGCGGGCCGATCAGGCGGTTGGCCAGGGTCGAGAGGGCCATCAGGGCTCCCAGCATGACCCCGGCCAGGGTGCCCAGCAGCAGGCCGCCGCTGGCTCGGCCCAGGCTGGCCAGCAGGTTGACCGGCAACTCGCCGTTG
>NZ_VYKE01000429.1:0-957 GCF_032424515.1 Pseudomonas sp. JV245A | reverse complement strand
CCCCGGGGCCAGTTGCTTGGCCAGCGGCGTAGGGGCCACGCCATAGCCTTCGCGGACGAACAGCGGATCGTCCAGCTGGGCGCGCAGGCGCGCCAGGGCGTGGCTGATGGCCGACTGGCTGAGGTGCAGCACCGAGGCTGCGCGGGTCAGGTTGCGCTCCTGGTACACCACCTCGAAGACCCGGAACAGGTTCAGGTCCAGGCGGCTCAGCCCTGACCATTCATGCGGTGAGTTCATGGTTGTGCCCTCGCAGTCTCGACCCGCAGCAGGCTAGCAGCGGGCCGGCGCCGGCAGAACCATGTAGCGCATTCATGAATCTCGATGAATAACCGTCGGTTCTGTGGTGCCCCGGGCGCTGCCTAAGATGGCCGTGCCGATAACAACAATTCAGGAGGCACCATGGACCTTGCGGCCTATCAGCAGCACCTTCACGCCCTGCAGCAGGCCGCCTGGCCCGAAGGCGCGCCGCGTACCCCGCAGTACCCCCTGGGCCAGCAGCCCCTTACCGAATACCTGCGGGCCTGGGCGCAGTCGCAAGCCAGTGCCGTGGCCCTGGACTTCTATGGCTATCAGTTGAGCTTTGCCGAGCTGGACCGGCTGTCCGACCGGTGCGCCGCCTTGCTCGGCGAGCAGGGAATCGGCCCCGGGGACCGGGTGGCGGTGTACCTGCCCAACTGCCCGCAACTGCATATCGGCTTCTGGGGCATTCTCAAGTGCGGCGCCGTGTACGCGCCGGTCAGCCCCCTGGCGCGCACCCTGGAGCTGGAGTATCAGCTCAAGGACAGCGGCGCCCGGGTGATCCTGTGCTTCGACCAACTGCTGGATGTGGTGCAGGCGGTCAGCGACGCCTGCGAGTTGAGCGCGATCCTGGCCACCAGCCTCAGCGAGTTGTGCCCGGCCACCCCAAGCATTCCCCTGCCGGACCTGCTGCGGGCGCCCAAGCGCCTGGCCCCGGGG